>JAQBVJ010000023.1 GCA_027623235.1 Planctomycetota bacterium | reverse complement strand
AGCCTGCTCCCGACGTCAGAGTAGCTCCCCGCTATCCGCAGCACGCTACCCGCGCGCAACCTGCAAGCCGCCATCCCGTGAACGGATACGGTAACTGTAACCAGCGCCAGGATCCGGATCCGGCTCTGATGGGGATCGTTTTCACGATCGCCGGCGACAGTCCGGCCGAACGACTTCCACCCGCGTTCGTTTCCCGATACGGCTGGTAGTCCCGCAGGTGCAAAAAACACTCAGCCGAAGTTGTACTCAGTCCTGGAGTTGTGATCGCACGAATTCTGGCAGCTCAGCGGCTTGCCCCTGCACATCGCGGCTCGGAATCTGGTCGCTTGTCCTGCGAGCGGTCGAGTTTCCAATGCAATTCATGCTCCAGCCCTGCCACATTCTGCTTGCCGCCCTCATTGACTGGGCGAATGAACGTCAGCAGCAGATCATCGAGTTTCAGAACGACCCTATCGAAGCGTTGCTGAAGCAACTCGGCAAGAAGCCATTGCTGCTGACTGATGATCAGTGTCGGGTACTGGCTGCCAGATCTGCGCGTTCGCAGTCGCTGATGGGCGTGCTGCCTGGATTCCTGGCGTTTTTTGGCTGGACATCGCTCAAGCTGGGTGGGGAAGCTTCGGCTTATCTGCTGGAGTCAATCTCACTACTGGTTCTGCTGGCGGTTCTTGTTGCGGTCTATCGATTATCCATTCGCGGAAAAAGCGGCACGGCGCCGAAGTCTGCCTCGTAAAGCGTCGCGACTCGAGCAATCCCGCAGGAGGCGATCGTGATTCTGCACGTCGACATGGATGCTTATTACGCCTCTGTCGAGGAACGGGACCGTCCCGAGTTGTCGGGTCACCCGGTGATCGTCGGCGGGTCCGTCGACAGTCGCGGCGTCGTGGCCGCTGCGAATTACGAAGTCCGTCGTTTCGGCGTCCACAGCGCAATGCCGATGGCAACGGCCGTCAGGCGATGCCCTCACGCGATTATTCTGCCGGTCCGGATGGAACACTACTCGGCTGTCTCTCACGAAATTCGATCGATTTTCGAACGCTACACACCGCTGGTTGAGCCCCTGTCGCTCGACGAAGCCTTTCTGGATGTGCGAGGCAGCGTGAAGCTGTTTGGCCCGGTGGAAGAGATCGGAAGACGCATCAAACGGGACATCCTTTCCGAAGTAGGACTCGTCGCTTCGGTCGGTGTTGCGCCGAACAAGTTCCTCGCAAAACTCGCCAGCGATCTTGACAAGCCGGACGGCTTCGTGACGGTCAGTGAAGAGGGCGTGCAGGAATTTCTGGACCCGTTGCCGGTGTCACGATTGTGGGGAGTCGGGAAGCGGGCAGACGAGATCCTCGAACGGCTCGGAATTCGAACGATCGGTCAGCTACGGCGGCTGCTACTGCCGGATCTGAGCCGGCACTTCGGAGCGGCATCCGCGGCACACCTTCACGAGCTGGCTCACGGCCGCGACGATCGGGCCGTCGTGCCGGACCGGGAAGCGAAGTCGATTTCGCACGAGACCACCTTCCCCGTCGACATCCGCGACGCGGATGTGCTGAGAGCGTGGCTGCTGTCTCTGACCGAGCAGGTGGCCGGTCGTCTGCGCCGGCTCAAAGTCTTTGCGAGAACGGTACACCTTAAAGTCCGCTACAGCGACTTCAAAACGGTGACGCGTTCGCACTCCATGCCGACCGCCTCAAACACGACCGGTGATCTGTGGAGTGCCGTTTCAGAAAACTTGCTTTCGCGGATCAACCTGGTCGGGAATCCTGTCCGGCTTGTCGGAGTCGGCGTCTCGTCGCTGGGGAAACACCGGGAACAGCAGGGACTGTTGTTTGAGGATCAGAGCAAACGCGACGCGGAACTCGACGCGGCCACCGATGTCATCCGTGATCGATTCGGATCGGCTGCCATCCAGCGCGGAACCTCACTGGGCAATCGCCAGGACCGTGCCAGGTAGTTGGTCGCTCATGAGCGGCATGGCCTGGTCGAGCAGTGCCTGCTGCACGCTGGCTGGAGTCACATTCACAACACTCGCCGTCAATGCGCCGACAGGGCGAAGTGCTGCGTGAAAGCGACGAAGTTCGTAACGCTCACTGTGAACACGACTCCATCCGCATTGGAGTACGAGTGGCATCGTTGTTGCTTCGACCTGGAATTCGTGCGCCTCAGCCTTTTCGTTTGAAGGCTGAATCCTGTCGTCATCCAGTAACCAAGGGTCAGAAGAATGAAGCTTGTCCATCTCTTTGCAGTGATCGCAGTTCCTGGCATTCAAGGAACCGGTGTGGCTCTCGCGCAACCCGATCGTGACCACGGTTCAACTCGAGCCGACACATTTGGCGCGAGGCGTCATCTGGACACTCTGGCGGATCGACTTCGGCGAGAAGCGAATTCGATCTGTTGGGAAAGGCAGGACAATTATCAGCACGAACACGATTTCCGAGCGACTTATCGTGAGATGTACACCGTCCTGGAAGACTCAATCCACATTCACGATCTCGCACATGACTCAGCACACCGAGGAGTGGATAACGAGGACCACATCGCGGAGGACCTGCATGAAATGGACCGGCTGTTTCATCACATCGAAGAGGACATCGAGCACTGGTCTTCCCGAAACCGCTACCACCACCATGACCTGACGCACAAAATGGAACGGTTTGAGACCACCTTGCATCACCTGATGGAGGACTACGGAGTTCGGAGCAAACGGCCCGCACCGAAGCCTTCCGGTTCAGCCGCGCCTCCCAAGCCACCGCGTCAGGGCCGCTGAATCTGGAACGGCTCGCTGCCTGGTTCGTACCGACACAAGTTGGACCGTCACTTGAGGAAGCCTACATCGGGGCAATTCGTTTTGTTCCGACATCGGTCGATGTCATGACGTGGGCGTGAAAGCTCTTGAGGATCAAATCTGCTTTCGTTTCTGCACTCGATGTGTCGTCCCACAGGTCCTCGAATTCCCACGGGTCCTTCTCCAGGTCGTACAGTTCGCCGAGCTGCTGGTCGTGGTAGAGCGACAGTTTGTGAGTCCGGTCGCGGTACATGGTTGCGTAGCTGCCCGGACCTCCGGTGAAGAACGGGTCGAGAGCCTCGAAGTACTCGCAGCGGACAAAATCGCGGATGGTGCTGCCGTCCTCTTCTCCACGCAGGATGGGGAGGAGGCTTTGGCCCTGGAAGTAGTCGGGGACGTCCAGACCGCAGAGCTCCAGTATGGTGGCGGACATGTCGAGTAGTTCGACCAGGCCGTCGCACTGGACGTTCTGCTGAAAATGACCGGGCCACGAAAAGATCAGCGGCACTCTCACAAGACCCTCATAAAACCGGCAGCCTTTAAACATGAGTCCGTGATCGCCGAGCGTTTCGCCATGGTCACTCGTAAAAATGATGACTGTGTTTTCCCGCTGGCCGGTCTCGTCCAGGCACTTCAGGATTCGCGCGAACTGATCATCGATGAGGGCGATCATCGCGTAGTACTTCGCCTGAGCATCCTTCGCGTTGCGGCCTTCCGGGTCTTTGACTTCACCCTGGAAATCGACGTTGGCAAACTTCGCCTGGTGAGCGATGTCGCTTTCACGAAAATACGGACCGGGCATGTCGTCCACGTTGAATTCGTCGGCGTACGACTTTGGTGGAATGAACGGCGGGTGCGGATCGTACACGTTCATATTGAGCAGCCAGGGCGTTTCGGCCGACCGCTCGCGAGTCAGAAACTCAATCGCCCGCTCAGAGGCCCACGTCGTCTGATGCAGCTCGGCCGGCACGCGGTCTTCGTGATCACGCAGCGCGTTCAGGTCTCCGCCTTTGGCCCTCACCCAGTCCGCGTAATCGTGAGTCCCCTCGGGCCAGTCATCTCGCGGAGCGTGGCTGTGCCACCAGTCAGTGAACCCGTCGTCCTGCCGTGGCTCCGGCCGGTACCCGCCACTGACCAGGTGAAACTTGCCGATGAGGCTGCATTCGTAACCGCTGTCAGCGATCAGTTTCGTGATGAGCGGCGGCGCTTCGGCCGGAAACGTGTCGTTGCCGTTTCGCGTATTGTGAACCCGACTCGGATAGAGCCCGCTCATGAAACTCGCGCGGCTCGGCGTACAGATCGGGCTCTGGCAGTACGCATGAGTAAACGCGACGCCCTCGCCGACGAGAGCATCAATTGTCGGCGTGCGGACAAACTTGTTGCCGAGAGCTCGGATCGTGTCGAAGCGTTGCTGATCGGTGCAGTACCACAGAATGTTTGGGCGAGGCATTTGTGCTGACGGGTGAGAGGCAGGGGGACGAGTTCCGCAATTCGGGAGCGCGGAGTCAAACCACTCACACACTCAGACGGCGGTATGATCATTTCTGGCCGAGGCGTCAAACGTCCTGCGTGCCTGGCCCGTTGCGGCTTCTGTTCGGTATCGTTTCTGGACCGAGTTCTGGCTGAGACACGCCAGGCGGTTTCGCATTCAGGTGGCCTCAACCGTAACCCGACATTGTAGTTCGCTGTTTGATTTGGAATTTCGCTCATGACTTTACGAGTCGTCGTTGTCTCGGCCTGCGCCGCGTTCGTTGCTCTGCTCACCGTGCTGCTGCAGCCGGTGGCGAGTGACGAGCCGGCTCAAACTGCCTGGAAATACTCGCCGGAATTCCTTCGTCCGTTCTGGGAGGGCGAGACCGTTGTCGGAGAGTCTGTTCTGTTTATTCGAGACCCAGGACCCGACCCTGCAACCGGAGAAGCACGTGCCTCCGTGTTGTTTCCGATCAGAAAACTCGTCGCCGTTCGCAACTCAGCCGGCGACACAACTTACGAAGAGGGTCGCGACTACCGGTGGACACCGAACTCGCGCGAGATCGTACTCCCGGCCGGTTCCCGAATCGTCGCCCGCACGCCACAACAGCTGCGGCGGTCAGCCGGCACGCAGAAATACCGACTGACTCACCGCGACGGCAACGGCGAGATCCTCTTTGCGGCCGGTCTTGAGTACGCCGCAATGCAGACCTGCATCACCTACGAACACGAGGCCGGGCAGTGGAAATTGCCCGTGCCGAAGTTCGACGCCGAGGCTCTGCCTCAGACGGTTTCCAGATTGCGTCACAAGAAGCCGGTGTCGATCGTCGTGCTCGGAGACAGCATCTCGACCGGACTGAATTCCTCGCAGACCGGGAAAGGAGCTCCCTGGCAACCGGGTTATCCGGAGCTGTTGCGGCTTCACCTGACGAATCGATTCCAGACAGAAGTGAAGCTGACGAATTTCTCGATCAGTGGGATCGATACGAAACGGGGAATGGCACAGATCGATAATGTGGTCGAGGCAAAGCCAGACATCGTGATTGTGGCTTTCGGCATGAACGACTCATCGGGACGTTCTGCAGACGAGTACCAGGCGAACACGAAGAAAATTATCACTGGAATTCGCGACAGCCTGCCAGAGACGGAGTTCATTCTTGTGGCCTCGATGCTCGGCAATCGAGGCTGGACCGCGCTGCGTCACGAACTGTTTTCTGAATACCGGGACGCCCTGGCCGAACTGTGCGAACCGGGAATTGCGCTGGCCGACCTCACGTCCGTCTGGACCGGCTTTCTGGAGCTGAAAAAGGACTGGGACCAGACAGGAAACGGCGTGAACCATCCCAACGATTTCGGCCATCGCGTCTACGCTCAGGTGATCTCGACACTGCTCGATCCGCGCGATGATCCGTAGAGTCCTGAAACCAACCGGCGTGCCTTTGTGTGGGACTTGAAAGCGAACATGGCGTCCAAGCCTGACGACGGAAGAATCTCATGAATAAACAACGAGTCATCCTGCCCCTGTCCTTTCTGCTTCTGGTCGTCTGCTGCCATTCAGCATGCGCGGGCGAGTGGCCACAGGCAGCCGGTCCGAATCACGACTGGACGGTCACGACCGACGACCCCGTGCCGGTGTCGTGGAGTGCGGAAAAGAATGAGAACATTCGCTGGCGAATGTCCCTCCCCGAAACCGGACAGAGCGGAATCGCGGTGTGGAAAGATCGGCTCTTCCTGTCGACGATGAAACCGTTGCCGCCCGACGCGACCAGCAAGAAGGGGAGCGACATCGTCATTTACTGTGTCGATGCCCGGCACGGGAAGATTCTCTGGCAGCACGATCTCCCCGGTGATCCGAAGGCTCCCAGTTCTTACGCGTACGGTTTCAGCAGTAGCAGCAGCCCGACTCCGATCACCGACGGCCGTCATGTCTGGTTCTGGAATGCCAGCGGCCGAATGGGCTGCTGGACGGTCGATGGTCAGGAAGTCTGGGTTCGCCACTGGACACCGACGATCGGGCGGCCGTTCAACAAACAGTACGAGCCGATCAAAATCGGCGACACGATTCTGAATGTCGAACCGCTCGACCCGGATGATCCGAAGCGGCGCGAGGATGCCTGGAATTATCTGCGGGCCTTTGACACGAAAACCGGCTCACCGAAGTGGACAGCTTACGAAGGGCTGACTCATTACAACACGCCGGTCCTGGGGAAACTGCCCGACGGCGGCTTTGCCGTGCTGGCCGGGCGAGGTGCTCATCACGGCACGCCCGAATCGCCGGCCGGTCTCACACTGACTCGCGTTGACGGTTCCCAGGCCGGGCAAACCGTCTGGAACTGGAAGTCGTTGCCGGAAGGGAAAGCTCACGTCACCCAATCCTGGGACCAGAAGTATTCTTACTGGCTGGATGAAACTCGCACCGACCTGGTCGTGTTGAACACGAAAGACGGCAGCGAGGCGAAGCGGATTTCCTGGATCGAAAATGTTTCGGTGACGTCTTTTGATTCGAAGTCGAAGTCGTTTACGCACCGTTCCGGAGTCAACCTCAGCCAGCAGGATCCCGCGATCACAGTGTTCCCGGCGTGGCATGCGAACCTCAGTATTTACCCGTACGTCTATTTTCAATGCTTCAGTTTTCAGGGCAAACGGCAAGGGAAGGCCGTCAACTTCGGGCCACGAAACAGCATCGCGCGGATCAATGTCGAAACGGAGTCTGTCGAGTATCTCGAACTGCCGTTTTCCGTTCCGGACGTCGAAGGAGCAACCCCTTCGAACAACGGCATTCTCTATCCGAAGATGACGATTAACAGCCGCGGTATCGACGTTGCGGATGACGTTCGATCCGGCCGGGATGGCCGGTGGTGGTGTTTCAACGGCAACACGATCGCCGTCAATCAGTATCTTTACTTCACTTTCATGTGCGGCAAAGTTCAGGTGATTGACGGCAAGGCAGAACGCTTCGATGAGCGGGCACTCGTGTCCTTCAACGATCTCGGCAGGTTCGGCGAGACGTGGTCGGTCAACACGCCGAGCTACAGCAACGGACGCCTCTACCACCGAACGATGCGTGAGTTGTTCTGCATTGAGGCTCCCGCCGACATTCCGGTCACTGCACCGCCCGAAGAATTGGAGCTGCCTCCGTTTTATCAGAAGTACGTCAGTGCGAATGGCTATCCGATCGTCGGGTCAGCGAAGGTCAACGATTACGCCATGAAGGAAGCGGCGTATCTCGCCAACATGATGCTGGCGAAGCGGCCGGATGTGAAACAGGCCATGATCGACGGTGGCTCGCGGCTGGTCGTGATGGCTCACAGCGAGTTCACCACCGACGTGCCTGAACACTCGAAGATGAGCCCGAAGGACTTCTGGGACGCCCGAGCTCGCGGGCTGGGCGGATCGCGAAGGGATCCCGTCTGTTCGTGCGGCGAGGAAAATCTGCTTGGCTTTCAGGGCGATCCCTACGCGACCGAGTGCATCCTGATTCACGAGTTCGCTCACAACATTCATCTGCGCGGAATGGTCGTCGTCGACGCCACATTCGACGACCGCCTGAAGCAGACGTACGACCGGGCGATGGCCGCCGGATTGTGGAAGACGAAGTACGCGTCCGTGAATCACGCGGAGTATTTCGCGGAGGGAGTGCAGTCCTGGTTCAACAACAACCGCCCCCCGGATCACGACCACAACCACGTTGACACCCGCAAGGAACTGCGTGAATACGACCCCGGCCTGGCAGCTCTGTGCGAAGAAGTCTTTGGCGACACCGAGCTCGTCTACGCGAAACCAGCCACTCGTTTGACGGGACACCTGAAGGGATACGATCCGGCGAAGGCTCCCCGATTTGTCTGGCCAAAGCGGCTCGAAACGGCCATCCAGGAAATCAGGGAGAAGGCCCGAAATCGCGGGAAAGAATAATCCGGCCGGACAACCTCTTCGCGAGCGAGCGATACCCCGGGACAGACGGTCAACAAATTGTGAGGCCA
Organism: Planctomycetota bacterium; assembly: GCA_027623235.1. Lineage (GTDB taxonomy): Bacteria > Planctomycetota > Planctomycetia > Planctomycetales > Planctomycetaceae > JAQBVJ01. The sequence continues at coordinate 62,278 of JAQBVJ010000023.1, read as the reverse complement.
AAGTGCTGAGGACAGACTCTGACCGCGCGAGACAGTATTTTCGCCTCGTGACCGCTGTCGTTTCGGGGCGATCCTCTGCACAATGCATGAGATGAGAAACGACTGACCGGGTGGATTAATCCATCGCGGACGCAGAAAAACGAATCAACCCGTACAAAAGCCAGTTCAGAGGCACTTGAAATGTCACGCTTCGCAACCCTGCTGATTTGCAGTCTGACTGTCTCGCTCCCTTTCGCGACAAGCGTCGCGGTCCGAGCTGCCGAGGACGATTCCCCGAAAGTCGTTGAGAAGTCGCCGGCAGGCGAGTCGCAACTTGCCGACGTGCGGGCAAAGGCGATTGGTTATCTGAAACTGTCTCAGGCGAAAGATGGCAGCTGGACCTCGCCCAGCGTTCCAGGGATCACGGCTCTGGCGGCACACTCGCTACTGCAGAACGGAGTCCCGGGTGACGATCCCGCGATCGAAAAGGCGTTTGAGTTTTTGCTCAAACTGCGTCAGAAGGACGGCGGCATTTATCACCCGCAGACTCTGCATCGAAATTACGAAACCAGCATCACGCTGCTGGCACTGGTCGCAGCCAATAAAGACGGGAAGTACGACGACATCATCAAGACGGCCGATGCGTTTCTGCGAGGTCTCCAGTGGGACGATTCGGAAGGCATCAAAGAAGACGACACCGCTTTCGGTGGAGCAGGCTACGGCAAGCATCAGCGCCCGGACCTCTCCAACACGCAGTTTCTTATCGAGGCCCTGAAAGCGGCCGGCGCTGGTAAAGACGACCCCGCGATGCAGAAAGCTCTGAAGTTTGTGTCCCGCTGCCAGAACCTGGAAACCGAGCACAACAACACGAAGTTCGCGGCGAAGGTTGAGGACGGCGGCTTTTACTACACGCCTGCCGCGGGCGGCACGTCGCAGGCGGGCCTGACGGCCAACGGCGGGCTGCGATCTTATGGCAGCATGACTTACGCGGGTTTGAAGAGCATGGTTTACGCCGGGCTCAAACCGGATGACCCGCGAGTCAAAGCGGCTTATACCTGGATTCAGAAGTTTTACTCCGTCGACGAAAATCCAGGGATGGGAGGGCAGGGCCTCTTCTATTACTACCACACGTTGGCGAGGACGCTGTCCGTCATCGGTGAGAACACCGTCGTCGACTCGAAAGGCGTCAGCCACAACTGGCGGAATGAGCTCGTGGAAAAGCTCGGGACGACGCAGCGGCCAAACGGCAGCTGGATCAACCAGGCCGACCGCTGGTACGAAGGCGACCCAAACCTCGTGACGGCTTACTCGCTGATGGCTCTTTCCTATTGCGATCCGCCGACGGCGAAGTAACTGTTCGGCATGGAACTACGGAAAGACCCGATCACTGGCCGCCAGGTCGCTTTCGCGCCCGAACGCGCGTCACGACCGTTTGAGCACACCGAGCCGCCACCGGCCACGCGACTTGACCGGTGCCCGTTCTGTCGCGGCAACGAGGACCTGACTCCCGAAGCTGTGCTGCAGCCCGGTGACTCCGGCGAGGCGTCGCCCGAGTGGCTCGTTCGAGTCATCCCGAATCGTTACCCGGCATTCGCGATCACTGGCGAGTCGGACGCGCCCCGGACCGTGGCGAACTCGCGCGAAGTGTCGTTCGAATCGTTGCCCGGAGCAGGCCGTCACGAAGTTCTCATCGAGAGCCCGGATCACCGCCGCCAGATGTCGGAGCTGACCGACGAGCAGCTTCTCCGCATTGTCGACATTTACCAGCAGCGAATCTTCGCGCTGGCAGAGGACGACCGCCTGGCTCACGTCACAATTTTCAAGAACCAGGGAGCTGCTGCCGGCGCGTCTCTCGAGCATGTTCATTCGCAGCTCGTTGCCACTCCGTTTGTCCCGCGCTCGATTGACGAAGAGCTCGAAGCCGCAATCGGTTTTTCCCGCTCTGCACATTCCGAGTCGCCCAGTCTGTGGTCGGCGATCCTGAAACGGGAGCTGCACGAGTCAACGCGAATTATCAGCGAGTCCGACTCGTTCGTGGTCTTCTGCCCGTTCGCCAGTCGTTTCCCGTACGAAACATGGATCGTCCCGCGCCGACACGAGCCGCACTTCACCGGGGCAGGTCTGAGGGAAACTCACGATTTTGCCGAGCTCCTTCGCAGGACGCTCACAGCGCTGGAGCGAACGTTGCCGATTCCCGCTTACAACTTTGCGTTGTGTACCGCCCCGTTCCGCGACGAACGCTCACCGGCCTACCACTGGCATCTGAAGATCACCCCGAGAATCGCAGGAATCGCCGGTTTCGAAGTCGGAACCGGAGGCTGGATCAACATCGTCATGCCGGAAGTTGCTGCGGCCAGACTCCGCGCATCCTGGTGAGTCCTCATTGCGCAAAACCGAGCCCTGCCAGAATACGTCCCTCTCCCCTCGATGGAGAGGGTGCCCGCAGGGCGGGTGAGGGGGTGGTTCAAATCGCGGTGGATCTGGAAAGATTGTTGGTGAAACAGGAATGAGTGCAAAATGAAAAGTGAAAAATACAAAGTGTAAATTGTCCGGATTAACTCGCTCGTTGCGATTTCTTACAGGCTCACTTTGCACTTTTCATTTGCCGCTTTTCATTTTGCACTCTTGTCACCTGCCGAAAGTCTTCGCGCCTTTCGCTACAGGACTTCGGGCACAACCGGAAGCGGAATCGCGATCGTCACGCGAGTTCCGTGACCCTCGGCCGAGTCCACTTCCAGCGAGCCGCCCAGCATCCGGGCACGTTCACAACAGAGGAGCAGCCCCAGACTCTGCGGCGGCGACGCGGACTCGGCTCGCGTGAAACCGACGCCATCGTCCTCAATCTGAAGGACCAGAGTCTCGTCCTCGACAAACCGACGGACCCGGGCGGACTCGGTCTTTGCGTGCCGGACGACATTGAAAAGCAACTCGCGCAACGTCCGGTAAAGCATCATCGCGGTGTCGCGATTCAGTTGGACATGCGGCGAATCGTCGTCCAGCTCAATCTGCAGGCCCGTCTGCTCATTTAGTTCCGTGGCCAGCGATTCGACCGCTGGCCAGAAGCCAAGGTCGAGTGCAGGAGGGCTCATCTGCAGCATGAGGGACCGAGTCGAATCGATTGTCTGCTGAACGAGCTGGCTGACCGATTCGACTTCCGCGCGATCTTTTTCAGACAGCCGTTTGCCGAGTCGGCCGAGCTGAATTCGAACAAGGGCGAGGCTCTGCCCGACGTCGTCGTGCAGCGCCTCCGCAATCTGCTGCCGCTCCGATTCCGCCGTCGTGTCGAGCCGCGCCGCAAGGTCCTGAAGCCGCTGCCGGTAGTTTTCAACCTGCTCGGTCGCGAGTTGCTCTGCGGTGATGTCCTCGGAGATTCCCGCGATGCGATAAACGATTCCGAGATGGTCGCGGACGGCGATCGCCCGCTCGTGAATCCACCGCAGTTCGCCATCGGGACGGACGATCCGGTATCGCACATTCCACTCGGCATCGCCGTTCAGGGAGCTCCAGGCTTGTTCGAAAATCCCGCGATCCGCCTCGTGACAGAGGGACGACCAGTCGGCCTTCGAGTTTTCAAACGTTGCGACTGGCAACCCGAACACCCGCTCAAAGGCCGGGTTCAGATACAGCACCTCGCGCGTTTCCGCGTCGACCAGCCAGCACGCATCCCGTGCGTGCTCGATGAGCTCCCGAAACCGGTCATCGCTTTCCCGGAGCGCGAGCTGTGCCTGTTCCAGAGTCGACAACGTGAGGCTGGACGTTTTGACTTTCATGCTGGCTTTCACATGAGACGCGTTCAGGAGAGCACGCTCGATGATGCCCTCGTTCCGTGTTCCGTACAAGAGAAGCTGGTCCCGATCGGACCTCACGAGAAAGTTATCGAAGATGACGAGAGAGCAACGCTCCTGTCGAGCCCTTCCATGTCCTGCACGATCAGGTCTCCACTCAATGTGAAGACTTCAGTTCCGTTACAGATTCGGAGCCACCCCCTCTGACGGCGTGGTCGAGCGGCGTGAGTCCCTCTTCGTCCTTTGCGGCAAGGCTCGCACCCTTGCTGATCAGCCAGCGGATAAAAACCGGATCGTTCTGCCCTGCGGCTGCATGCAGCGCTGTTCAGCCTCGCATGTCTGCATGATCGACCGGGACGCCGTTGACGACGAGGTATTCCGCGACTTCGAGTTGAGCCTTCTGCATCCTGTCGGCAAAGGGACCGCGATAGTGCGGTCGCGGCAGCAGGTGCAGGAGTGTCGCGCCGTTTTCTGTTCTGAAATCGAGCTTCGCGCCTCGCTCAACCATCGCTTTCAGCAGGGCGACGCTCGGCGTGTTCTGTGTTGCCGCCAGAGTGGCGGCCGCGCTGTATTCCGGAGCCACGCTCGCGTCAGCTCCCTTCGAGAGCAGCCTGACGCTGGCTCCATGTTTCAGCAGCGACCGGACACACTCGACGTGACCATCGGTGATCACGAAAATCGGATGCACGGCTTTGAAGATCGGCGTTTTCCTTTCACGGTTGTTCGATTCTGAATTCGCTTTGTACTTCAGCAGCAACTCGACAATCCGCGGCTGTCCGGCGAGGCAGGCGGAATGCAGCGGCGAGCCGTCGCTCATGGGCGTTGCCGCGTCGGGGTCAGCTCCGTTCTTCAAAAGTGCTTCGACTTCCGCGACATGCCCGAGCAGGATGTGGGCATGCAGGTCAGGCTGGACGCCATCACGAATCAGTTTCTCGGCATCCTCACGCTGATTCTGCAGAACCAGAATGTAAAGCTGCCCGAGTTGCTCGTCCCTGGAGAGGCCGTCTGTGGAGACAGAACCGCCGGAACCATTTTCGGCTGCGGGTTCATCGGACCTGCATCCGGGTAGCAGAATGACCAGGGACAGCAGCAGATGCGGAAATCTGAGATTCATGATTGGCTCCTCAGCTTCAAGGGAGAACATTTCTAATGCTGACATTCGGTCAGGCTTCGTCCGCGTGATGAGGTTCCTGCCAAATGATCAGCCCGCATTGAGTCTCCGGGCGAACTGGATGCGGGAAGGCAACGATCATTTTGGCTTGTCCAAAGTATTCTGTTGAGCTCGCCTTCCAGCCCGGCAATTGCCGGAAAGTCCTGACTCTCCACACAGCAGAATTCGCGAGTCGCTGATCACTGACTTCGGTTCCGGGTATCGCTATCCTCGTCGCCGAACTCTAAATCTGTCAGGTGTGAGGGAAAGCCAATGTGCAGGTTCGTCGCTCCCGTGTTGCTGGTGTTGTTCGTCGTGTCTCACAATGCAGGAACGGTATTCAGTTTCCAGGATCTTCCGTTGAATGGTACGCGCACCGTGAATGACAAATCGGCAACTTCGTCCGAACTGCCCGCTGACAATCCATTTGCTGCACCCAGCAAACTGGCCCTGCACGCTCCGCCCTTCGATGTCATCCGGGTCGAGCACTATCTGCCAGCGTACATGGCCGGCATAAAGCAGCAACTGGGTGAGATGAAAGCAATCGCGGATCGGTCAGATGCACCGACCTTCGAAAACACGATCGTCCCGATCGAAAAGTCAGGTGAATTACTGACACGTGTGGAGCAGGTGTTTTCGAACCTGACATCAGCGAATACCAACAAGTATCTGCAGAATATTCAGACGGAACTCGCACCGCTTCTCGCAGCCCATTCGGACAACATCCTGCTGAATCGAAAACTGTTTCAACGTGTCGAGGCACTTTACGAATCGCGTGAGTCACTGACGCTGACCGGCGAACAGCAGGAAGTGCTTCGACATCACTATGAGGACTTCGTGCGGGCTGGAGCCAGGCTCCCCACCGAACAGCAGACCCGTATTCGCTCGCTGAACGAGCAGTTGTCGACATTGCAGACAACGTTCAAAAACAACCTGCTGGCCGCCACTAAAGAACGTTCAGTGATCGTCGATGATGTCACTGAACTGGATGGCCTCTCCGACGGACAGATTGCGGCGGCCGCGGCGAAAGCGAAGGAGCGGGGCCACGACGGCAAATATGTCCTGGAGATCTCCAACACGACACGCGTTCCGATTCTCATGTCTCTGAATAATCGCGAACTGCGGCAGCGAGTCTGGAACTCTTCAGCCAACCGAGCACTCGGACACAACGGAGGAATCGACAACCGAGGGGTCGTTCTGGAGATCGCGCTATTGCGAGCCGAACGCGCGAAACTGCTGGGATTCGAAAACCATGCGGCCTACAAGCTGCAGAACCAGATGGTCAGGACGCCCGAAGCAGCCCGCAGGATGTTGACCGACCTGGTGCCAGGGGTCGTTGCCCGGGTGAATCAGGAGGCAGACGATCTGCGGGCGATGATGAAACAGCTCGGCGCCACTCACGAGCTGGCGCCGTGGGACTGGGAATACTACGCCGAGAAAGTTCGCAAGGCCCGGTTTGACGTCGACGAGGCTCAGGTCAAACCTTACTTCGAAGTGAACAACGTTCTGGAGCAGGGCGTCTTCTTCACGATGAAGAAACTGTTCGGGATCGAGTTCCGCGAACGAAAAGATCTGCCCGTTTATCACCGGGAAGTACGGGTGTTCGACGTGATGGACGCCGACGGATCGCAGATCGGATTGATCTACATTGATTTCTTCAGTCGGGACGCGAAACGCGGTGGTGCGTGGATGAGTTCTTATGTGAGGCAGTCAACTCTGCTTAATCATAAACCGGTCATCGTCAATGGGCTGAACAACCCCAGTCCCGCCGAGGGAGAACCAGCACTCATCAGCTTCGACAATGCCACCACCATGTTCCACGAGATGGGCCATGCGGTACACGGACTGTTTTCGGACGTGACTTACCCATCCGTCTCCGGCACGGCAACGCCTCGCGACTTTGTTGAGTTTCCTTCGACTTTCGAAGAGGACTGGGCCATTCAGCCGGACATCCTCCGCAATTATGCCCGCCATCACAAAACGGGCGAGCCGATTCCGGCGGAACTGCTCACGAAGGTAATTCGAGCCAGCCGGTTCAATCAGGGGTTTGATACGCTTGAGTACCTGTCGGCAGCAATTCTGGATCTTGAATGGCACTCACTGTCAGCGGACGAGATCCCGGATGACATCGAAGCCTTTGAGTCGGCGACGCTGAAGAAATATGGAATCGACATTCCCGCAGTTCCGCCCCGTTATCGGACGGCGTACTTCGCTCACATCTGGGGCGGCGGTTATTCCGCCGCCTACTATGCCTACATCTGGAGCGAGGTTCTGGCCGCTGATGCTTTCGCCCACATGCTGTCCAGCGGCGGAGCGACACGCGAGAATGGAAACCGTTTTCGGAGCGAGGTGCTTTCCCGTGGCAGCAGTCGCGATCCCATGGATTCGTACAAGGCCTGGCGCGGAAAGGCACCCACGATCGACGCGCTGCTGATCCGGCGCGGATTGAAATAAGACGTGTGGCACCCGTCACTGCGACAACAGTCATCGAGCGATCTTAAAATTTGTCTACGTCAGCTCGTGTGGAAGCTCCAGGGATGACCTCTCCCTCTCCCTGCCGCTGACGCCTCATTTCGCAGCCAGTGACACGCAGACGATTTCCTGGTCGTTGCGAGCGAAGACGCACTTGTCGGCATACGCCGGGTGACTCCACACGACGCTGCGGCCCAGACCGACACCGACGGGATCCAGCAGCTTCGTGCGGCTGACTTCCTCGTAGCGTTCCGGAGAAAGCCTGGCAATCACCAGATCGCCGTTCTCGCCGAAGATGAAGAAGCGATTCCCGTTTCTGGTCACGAACGTGGCTCCTTCGTTGGCGCCGCGTCTTTCTCCGTCCTGCCCGTTCACTGGCCTGGAGGTGCCCCACAGACGCTCGCCCGTGGCGACCCGCATCGCTCGAAAAATTCCGTTGCCGTCGATGCCGTAGGCGATTCCGTCCTCAACGAATGGCGTGCCACTGACCGGAGCCAGCCCGGTGGTTCGTGAACCCTGCCAGACCTTCGTGGCCGCTGGTTTCGACGGATCGAGCTTCAGTCCGAGTGACCTGCCATTGTGGCCGCCGGCAAACAGGAAGTCGCCGGCCTTTCGCGGAGCCATGATCGCCATGGAGAACGACGTGGCGAGTGGCTCTGACCAGTAGAGGCTTCCGGTCTCCGGATTCAGACTGTTGATGCTCTTGCCATGAAAAATGAGCAATTGTGTGACGCCTCCTGCCTCAATCAGACTGGGAGGGCTGTAGCCGATCTCCGGTGTGCTGAGCGCCTTCCAAACGTCTTCGCCGGTCTCTTTGTCGAGCGCTACGACGGCACTGTTCTCGCCACCAGCCATGCAGATGAGCAGAGTTTTATAGACGAGCGGATGGCCCGCATAACCCCACAACGGCAGTGGGGCGTTGTACGTTTGCGGAAGGTTCTTCGACCAGATGACGCTGCCTGTCTCCGCGTCGAGGCAGACCAGATCGCCCATGGCGCCGAGCGTGTAGACTCGGCCGCCTTCCACCGTGGGAGTGCATCGCGGGCCAGCGGGATAACTGATCGTGTAGTTGCAGTCGTATTCGTACTTCCAGATTTCGTCGCCGGTCTTCGCATCAAGACAGAGCACGCGTTCCTTGCCCTGAAGATCATTTCGTCTGGTCGGCACTGGTTTGTCGTCGCCGGACGATCTCAGGTAATCCGTGACGTAGACCCTGCCGCTGGCGACCGCGGGTCCTGCAAACCCGCCGTTGATCGGCTTCCGCCACGGAAACTCCAGCCCGCTCTCGGGAAACTTTTCGAGGATGCCTGTTTCGGTCCAGTCATCATCGCGATTCGGTCCCATCCATTGCGGCCAGTCAGCCGCAGAAACAAGATTCGTTGCGAGAACCATTCCGAAACAAAAACAAATGCGTGACATGGGTCAGCCTGCGATTCGAGTTCAGGGATGCGGGGCAGGGGACTGGATTGACGTGTCTGTGATTCACAATCGATTACCGCAAAAGGCACACGTGATGCACTCTAAAATCAAAGCCTTGACACTGGCGTTGCTGTTGCCTTTTGCTCAGGGCATGAGCTTCTGCGTTGCCGGAGAACTCGACAAAGTCGATGTGTTTACGGCTGGACAGGAGGGGTATCAGTTTTACCGCATCCCGGCAATTGTCACCGCACCGGACGGCACGCTTCTCGCATTCTGCGAAGGCCGCAAGTCCAGCCGATCGGACGATGGCGACATCGACATGCTGTTACGCCGCAGCCTGGACGGCGGCAAGACATGGCTGCCGATCCAGGTGCTGGCTGAAGAGGGCGGCGATGCCCCGATCAAGTTTGGCAATCCGTGTCCGGTCGTCGACACGGAGTCCGGCACGATCTGGCTCACGATGAACCGGTCGACCGGGGAGGCTCAGAACGAACGCGGTGGTGGAGAGATCCTGGTGATGTCCAGCAGCGATCACGGTACGACCTGGTCAAAGCCGCGAGATATCACCGGACAGGTCAAGAAACCGAACTGGAAACACTACGCTCAGGGGCCCGGCATCGGCATTCAACTGCGCCACGGAAAGCACAAAGGACGGCTCGTGGTGCCGGCCAACTATCGGGAATCCTTCAACAACCGCGATCCCAGCTACTCACACGTCATGTTCAGTGACGATGGCGGACAGACGTGGCAGCTTGGCGGGATCGTCGGGCCGCATACGAATGAGTGTCAGATTGCGGAGATTATTGAAGACGGAAAGCCAGGCCTCCTGATCAACGCACGCAATCACTGGGGCCGAGCCGGCAAGCCCGAGCTGTCCGGCAAACGGCTTGTCTCCCGCAGCTTCGACGGCGGCCAGTCGTGGTCTGACGCGGAAGTTGACGTCGCGCTCATTGAGCCGATCTGCCAGGCCAGTCTGTTGCGCTATTCCGATGCGACCTCCGACTCGAACAGCATCCTGTTGTTTGCGAACCCCGCTTCGGCCGGTCGCGATCACCTCACTGCTCGGATCAGCTATGACGAAGGACGTACGTGGCCGGTCAGTCGCGTCATCGACGAGGGATCGTCGGCATACTCCTGCCTGACTCGATTGAAAGACGGTCGCATCGGCATCGTCTATGAGAGCGACAATTACACTCGCCTGACATTCAATACGTTTACGCCCGCCTGGGTCCGTCGGGCAGAATTCGACCGCGCACAACCATCGAAGACGCTGGAGCCTCTCTTCCACGCACCGGCCGAATACGCGGACGACTTCGGTAATTATCGATCTCCCCTGGATCGATCCGACGGAAAACGTGTCACAAGCCGTGCCGAATGGCAGCAGCGCCGCCAGCAGATACTCTCCGAGTGGCACGAACTCCTGGGGCCGTGGCCACCGCTGTTGAAGAAGCCCCGCATCCGGTACCTGCAGGAGGAACGCCGGGAGAATTTCACGCAGCATCGGGTCCAGGTCGAAGTTGCTGACGGCGGTCAGTTCACGGAAGGGCATCTGCTGATCCCGGATGGAGACGGACCACTCCCAGCCGTGCTTGTCCCGTTTTACGACTCTGCGACAAGTGTTGGACTGGGGCCGAAAGGGCAAGGGACACACGATTACGGCCTGCAACTGGCACGACGCGGTTTCGTCACGCTGTCGATCGGCACGCCCGGTTCGATCGAGCGACCAGAAAAAAGCACGCGTGAACTGCTGACGGAAATCGGTGAGCAACGCAAACAACAGCCGCTGTCGTTTCTCGCTTTCGTCGCGGCGAACTGTCACACGGCGCTCACGCAGCTTCCGCAGGTCGATGAAAAACGGATCGGCATCGTTGGCCTGTCTTACGGTGGTAAGTGGTCGATGTTTGCCTCGTGCCTTTACGACAAATTCGCATGCGCCGTGTGGTCCGATCCGGGAATCGTGTTCAACGAGAACAACGGAAACGTCAACTACTGGGAGCCGTGGTATCTGGGATACGAAGCTGGAGTCCGCCGCCCCGCTGGAATTCCCAATGCCGACCGTCCCCGGACAGGCCTGTACCGCCGGCTCATTGAAGACGGGCGTGACCTCAATGACCTGCACGCTTTGATCTGCCCGCGTCCGGTTCTACTGGCCGGCGGAACGGAAGACCCACCGGAGAGCTGGAGAGCTTTGAACCATCTCGTTGCGATCAACCGGATCCTGGACCAGAAAGACAGAGTGGCGATGACTCATCGTCCCACGCACATCCCGACGGCCGAAGCACTGGAGAGGACGCTTCAGTTTCTGCAGCTTCATCTGGCGGACTGAATACCCGTCGTGCAGGGGTAGTCGCACCATCACAAGCCAATACGTGATCGAGCCGGTCGACCGACTCGCTGTGGGTTGATTTCGGGCTGGGGAAGTACGGCAGTCGCAGCGAAGGTCAGGCCGCTTCGGAACCGGCGTCTTTGTCTGGTCCGTCGATCTGTCTCAGGCCATGCCGCAGAAGCAGTTCGATCGGATGTTGCGGTCCGTGCCCGGTGACTGCCGTTCGGTCTCGATTTTCCGCGACCGGGACTTTAGACATGAAGCGACGGGCCGCCGGTCGCGAGCCGTCTACTTTCGGATTTCGTCAGCAATTGACCTCGCAGACGGCGTGCCGCTCTTACACGACGTTCGACGCTGTGGTAAAAATCCCGCCGAACTGCGACGTCCTCACGCGATGGAGTTGCTCCAGCCGCGAACGGGAATGTCGGCAGCTAAATCTGTCCAACAGGACGACAGTGGAAAACCGACTGACATTTCCCATTCTGCCGCAACCGACGGATTCAACCTGCGGCCCGACCTCGCTGCACGCCGTTTACGGCTACTACGGCGACGACCTGTTGCTCGAGCAGGTGATTGATGAGGTCGAGACTGTTGAAACAGGCGGCACGCTGGCAGCGCTGCTCGGCCGGCACGCGCTGGATCGCGGTTACAAAGCGACGCTTTACACCTGCAATCTGCACGTGTTCGATCCCACCTGGTTTGACCCCGTCGACCAGCCGCTGGTTGAACTGCTGCGGGCTCAGATGGAGGTGAAACAGGACGCGAAACTTCAGACGGCCTCGCAGGCTTACATCAATTTCCTGGAGCGAGGCGGCAGGATTCGGCTGGAGGATATGTCGCCCGCGCTGCTGCGGCGTTATCTGAAACGCGGCATCCCTGTCCTGACCGGGTTGAGTCTCACCTGGCTGTACCGCGACCCTCGCGAGACCGGACCTAACTGCAAACCCGACGCCATTCGTGGTGAGCCGGTTGGTCACTTCGTCGTGCTGTGCGGCTACGACCCGGCGACTCGACAGGTGCTGGTGGCCGATCCTTACGAAGCGAATCCACACGCCGAAGGGCACCATTACGAGATTCCCCTGGAACGCGTTCTGTGCGCAATTCTGCTCGGCGTTGTTACCTACGATGCGAATATGCTCATTATTGAACGGCCAGATCGTTCGGCATGACTTGCGGAGTGAATCGCGGCAACCTGTTTAGAAGAGTTTTGAAGGAAAGATATGTCGATTCTGATTGTGACCAGCTCCCCCGAAGACTGGCCGTTTGAAGTTTCGGGAGTGGACGTGGTCGATGCCTGGACCTATCTGACGGATCCCACAATCAGCCAGCAGCGCGGCGTGAAGGTCTTCAACCTCTGCCGCCGCTACAGCTATCAGACCACAGGCTACTACGTGTCGCTGCTGGCCGAAGCGCGAGGCCACAAGCCGCTGCCCAGCGTGACGACGATGCAGGACATCCGCTCGCCGTCGCTGTTCCGATTGCTGACGGACGATCTGGAAGAGCTGATTCAGTCGAGCCTCGCTTCGCTGCAGTCAGACGAGTTCACGCTGAGTGTCTACTTCGGCCAGAACATGGCCAAGCGGTACGCACGACTGGCTCGGCAACTGTTTAATCTGTTTCAGTCGCCGCTGCTGCGATTCCGTTTTGCGAAAACCGACGACGGCTGGCAGCTTCGCAGCGTGAAGACGATCGCGATTTCCGGCGTGCCGGAGTCGCATCGCGAATTTCTTGCCGAGGCTGCACAGCGTTACTTCGCGGGGCGGGCGACGAGTCCGAAAAAGAAATCCCGGACACGTTTCGATCTGGCAATTCTGCACGACCCGGCGGAGAAAGAGAATTCGCCGTCCGACGAAGCCGCACTCAAAAAATTCATCAAGGCGGCCCGTGAACTGGAAATACGAGCCGAGCTGATTACGCGAGAAGATTACGGTCGCCTGCTGGAATTCGACGGGTTGTTCATCCGCGAAACGACATTCGTCAACGAGCACACTTACCGCTTCGCCAGAAAGGCGGCGACGGAAGGGCTCGTCGTCATTGACGATCCGGATTCGATCTTACGCTGCACCAACAAAGTCTTTCTTGCCGAGCTGCTGACCCGTCACAAGATCGCGGTCCCGGAAACGATCGTCGTTCACCGCAACAATCATCAGCAGCTGATCGAGCAGCTCGGGATGCCATGCGTTCTGAAAAAACCGGACAGCGCATTCTCCAACGGCGTCGTCAAAGTCAAATCGAAGGAAGAGCTGGAAGAACGTCTCGACGAGTTCTTCGGCAAGTCCGAACTGCTGATCGCTCAGAAGTTTCTGCCGACGTCGTTCGACTGGCGAATCGGAGTGCTCGACGGGCGAGCGTTGTTCGCCTGCCGGTACTACATGGCTCCCGGACACTGGCAGATCATCAAGCAGGACCGGCATGGACGAGGCCGTTACGGAAAACACGAAACGATGCCGGTGGAAACCGCTCCGCGACAGGCAGTCAAGCTGGCCGTCAAGGCCGCCAACCTGATCGGCGACGGACTGTACGGAGTCGACATCAAAGAATCCGACGGCAAGTTTTACGTCATCGAGATCAACGACAATCCGAACGTCGATGCCGGAGTCGAAGACATGGTTCTGCGTGACGAGCTGTACCGCCGAGTCATGGAAGTTTTCCTGAAGCGGATGGAAGAACGCCGCCAGGCTGGCAATGTCGTCAGGCGCTGAGCGTCGCCGGCAAGTTCGGTTCACAACGATTTCGAGAACTCACGAAGAATTCCCTGCATGACCGATTCCACACTCCACCTGTTCGAGGCCGTCGGCGTCGAACTGGAATACATGATCGTCGATGCCGACCGGCTTGACGTCAGCCCGATTACGGACCGCCTGTTCGAACAGGTCGCCGGAGAAATCGTGTCCGACGTCGAGCACGACGACATCGACTGGTCGAACGAACTCGTCTCGCACGTGGTCGAGTTGAAGACCGCTCAGCCGGCGAAGTCGCTCGACGGACTTGCCGAGCAGTTTCAGACTCACGTCTCCACGATGAATACCGAGCTGGCGTCGCTCGGCGCGAGGCTGCTGCCGTCTGCGATGCACCCCTGGATGGACCCGGTCCGCGAGATGCAGCTCTGGCCGCACGACTACAACGAAATCTACGCCGCGTTCAACCGCATTTTTGACTGTCGCGGTCACGGTTGGGCGAACCTGCAGAGCATGCACCTGAACCTGCCGTTCTGCGGCGACGCCCGACCCGACGACGAGTTCGGTCGGCTGCACGCGGCGATCCGGTTGATCCTGCCTCTGCTGCCGGCCATTGCTGCCAGCTCGCCGATCATGGACGGAAAGCGAACGGGACTGCTCGACAGCCGCCTGGAGGTCTACCGAACGAACGCCCGACGCCTGGCATCTGTCGTCGGGCGAGTCATTCCGGAACCGGTCTTCACGCGCGACGATTATCAGCGGCAAATCTTCGATCCGATGTTTGCCGAAATCGCTCCGCACGATCCGGACGGAGTGCTGCGTGACGAATTCCTCAACGCCCGCGGAGCGATCGCCCGCTTCGGTCGCGGTTCGATCGAGATCCGAGTCATCGATATTCAGGAGTGCCCGGCCGTCGATATTGCGGTCGCCCAGGCGACAGTCGCCGTCCTGAAATCGCTTGTTGCGGAGCAGTGGTCGTCGCTGGCCGAACAGCAGAGCCTGCCCGTCGACCCACTTCACGACGTCTTCCTGGCAACGATCCGCGACGCGGACGAAGCGACGATCGACCACGCGGACTATCTGAAACTGCTCGGCTGGAAGGGCTCGACGCCGTGCCGGGCGATTGACCTCTGGAGCGACCTGATCAGCCGCAGCGGAGTACCGTCCACGCGTGACTCGGCGGGCAACGATCCACTGCAGACGATTCTCGATCACGGCCCACTGGCTCGCCGATTAACCAACGCACTTTCCAAAGAGCCGTCGCGCGAGGAATTGCTCGCGGTTTATGGTGACCTTGCCGACTGCCTCGCCACCGGATGTGTTTTCACAAGGACAGTCGCTTCCGGTGAGAAAGCAGCTCGCTGACGCTTGTAGTGGGCCTCCGGAAATGGCCAGGAAACCATCACCCCAACACGCATCGCGTTCGGATCGATTCTCTGCGCTCTCCGGTCCTCTGCGTTGTTCCGTCGCGTGCAAAACAACAACGCAGAGGACCGGAGAGCGCAGAGGAAATGCGAGCAGGAAAACAACAACTGCAAAGTTTTTATACGATTGAGTTTTCATTATTCAGGGAGTCGGGAAGCGACACTCTGACTCGCCAGAAGTCCAGACATGAAATCACTGGAGTTCGTAAATGACGACGCGCATCGTGATCACCGCGGAGCATGGCGGGAACGAGGTCCCGGCAAAGTACCGATCGTTGTTTGAGAACGCGGGCGAGGTGCTGGCTACTCATCGCGGCTGGGATCCGGGATCACTCGAACTGGCGAAGCTGTTCGCACGCCGGCTGAAAGCTCCGCTGATTGCGGCGCAGGTGACGCGACTGCTCGTCGACCTGAACCGCAAAGTATCGAACCGGTCCGTCTTTTCCGAGTTCACTCGACCGCTTGATCGCGAGGCCCGACAGGCCATTCTGGATCGTTACCACACGCCTCATCGCTCGCGCGTCGAATCAACGGTGCGATCGCTGATCGATGCCGGACACGACGTCGTCCACATCGGCATGCACAGCTTCACGCCGGAACTGCACGGCGAGGTGCGCAACGCGGACATCGCGTTTCTGTACGACCCGTCGCGATCCGGCGAACGCTCGTTGTGCCTGGCGTGGAAAAAAGCACTGCAGGCGGCGCGTCCCGATCTGCGAGTCCGCATGAACTATCCCTACCTGGGCACGTCCGACGGACTGACCACAACGCTGCGTCGCGTGTTGCCGCCGGAGAGCTACGTCGGCTTTGAAGTCGAAGTCAACCAGCTCTGGCCGCAATCCCGCCTCGAGGCATGGCCTGGTCTGCTGGCATCTCTGTTCGATACCTTCACGACGGCATCCGCCGCGTACGGGCAGGACGTGTCCCAGGGCTCGGGCAGGTCCGGCTGAATTCGATCAACTCGTGAAACGCGTGGCGAGTTCAGATCAGGAGGTGCGCCGGGGACCTTGACGCACTTCGTGCGCAATTTCAGGTGCCTCGCCGCAATCCTTTCAGAACGGGTACCGCACTCAAGCCACCGTACCCGCGACCTTCTCGATAAAAAGTTGGCGACGGAGCGAACGGGCTACTTTTCCAGCATCGTCAACGGGTTCTGCCGATTCTTCAGCGGCAGCGAAACGGGGCCGCTGACCCGGTGAGACTCAAAAATCGACACGATCATTTCCGTCGCCGCCCGGGCGTCGTAAACGCTGCTGATCGGCTGCCGGTCTTCCTCGATCGCCGAAATCAGATCCTTGACTGCGTCGAGGTTTCCACCATCGTGACTGTCCGCGGCGATCGTTTCCGGCTTGCCGACGCCGTTGGACGAAATCGTCTCCCACTTGATCCCGCTCCGGCCGGGAGACCAACTGGGATCACGCAGCAGCCAGGCGGCTCGCGCATAGCCAGACTGCATCTGAATGATCCCCTTAGAACCGAAGATCGTGAGCCCGAAGCGGCTCGGACTTCCGGCGGCGCCTCGGCGGGACGCGAAGAAGCACGGAGTGCCGTTCTCAAAACGGAACATCGCCTCGATGTGGTCCCCGGCGAGAGGGCCGATCCCTTCGTTGCCCGGTTTGACGTGTTTCTTCGAGACCGGTTCCCCGCCTTCTCGCACTGTGGCAAAACAAGAGACGACGTCTCCCGACAACATTCTTGCCAGGTCCAGCATGTGAGTTCCCAGGACCCACAGGTCCTCGCCGCCGCCGCGCTGCGAGTCTTCTTTGCCACGCACTCGAATTTCCACGACGTCGCCGATCTCGCCGTTCCGGATCGCCGCGCGGATTGGCTTCAGGTGTGGCGAGTGCCGATTGTTGTGAGCGATCTGTAGTTTGAGGTGCCGCATTTCGGTCGCCTCAACAATTTCGTCGGCTTCTTTGAGCGTCGGACAGAACGGCTTTTCCATGTAGATGTGGCAGCCGTGCTCTGCCGCGGCCATCGCCATTTCGTGGTGCTGATCGATCCATCGCTGGCAGATTGCAACGATGTCGAGCTTTTCCTTTGCGAGCATCTCTCGATAGTCGGCGTACGATTTCTTCGCGCCGGTCCGTTTCAGAGCCGCCGCTCGCCCGCCCTCGTGGTCATCCGCCACGGCGACAACCTCAACCTGATCGACGTGCTGCCACACGGTGTCGAGCCCGTGCCCGTAGTTGCCCT
The DNA here is from genome assembly GCA_027623235.1 of Planctomycetota bacterium. Classification (GTDB taxonomy): domain Bacteria; phylum Planctomycetota; class Planctomycetia; order Planctomycetales; family Planctomycetaceae; genus JAQBVJ01. The sequence continues at coordinate 44,849 of JAQBVJ010000023.1, read as the reverse complement.
TGCCGGTGCGGCCGATGATTCCGACGCGGTACTTCTTGTCAGCCATCAGGGAACCTCGCTGTCAAAAGAAAACGCGACCGACCGAAGTTTCGATGGTCGCGTATCGTAATTCGATTTTGTTTAACCCGCAGCCGAAGGCAAGGTCCTGCCTCGGAGAGCCTTGCCTTTGGCTGCAGGTTAAACGTGTTGCGTCTTTGTCAGTGGTTGATGATGAACTCGTTTGAATTCAGCACCGCCCAGAAAACGTCCTGCAGGCCCTGTGTCTGGTCGCTGTAGTTTGAGTTTCGGTAGACCTCATTGAACGCATTCATTTCGGCGTCGCTGGGCTTTCGGGCGAGGGCGACCAGGAAGAGCGTCTCGATCTTCGCCGGGATGTTCTGGCCTTGAGCCTTCGCCGCCCGAAGTGCGGCCAGTTGCCGTGCGCGGGCCGACTTCAGCGGCGGTGTTTCTCCGTCCGTCAGCTTGCCGTCGGCGGACGCGAGCACTTTGGAAATGAGACTGCCTCGCCCGCCGCTCAGCGCGTTGTTCATCAGCTGCCCGTTCATCAACAGCAGTGCCTGCGGAATCGTGCCGTTGAAACTGGAACTCTCATCGTTCTCATCCGTGCCGAACGTCTGCACGAACTGGCGAAGCCACGTGGCTCGCTGAGCTTCCGCCTGCTCGGCATTCCGGTTGACCTCATTCGCCGCTGTCGCGATCAGCAGGGAATCGTAAAGCTGCTCGGCTCGAAACTGCTTCAGGTACATCTTCGTAAAGAGCGGAGTGTTGCCGGCCACCGGGTCATCGTATTCGTTGCCCTCGATGGACTGGCTGGTGAGGTTGTAGGCCTCGCTGGACGTGATCCATCGAATGAGCCGTTTGTTGTCGTAACCGGATTCCTGGAACTGTTTTGCGAGGTAGGCGACCAGTTCAGGGTGCGACGCCGAATTGTGCGGCCCCATGTCATCGACTGGCTTTGTGAACCCGAAACCGAAGAAATGAGCCCACAATCGATTGACCTGAGTCTCGGCGATGTACGGCTTCTTCGGGTCGAGCATGAACGAGGCCAGAAGCTGCCGGGGTGTCGTGTCAGGATCGGCCTGCTTGATATTCTTAAACGGGTCGATCGTGACTTTGAACTCCTTCTCGTCTCCCCTTGAGCCGTCAAAGAATGTCCGCATCGTCGTGACCATTAGCCCGCTGCGGCGTTCAAAGTCGATCATCTCGGGAGCCGGGTCGTCCGAAAGGCTCACGCCGTTCATGGCGTTTCCCTGGCGACGCGTGCCCTTAAAGAACGCGTTCATGCCCCAGAATTGAGACTGCTTCCAGTCGTTAAACGGGTGATCGTGGCACTGAGTGCACTGGACCTGCCGGCCGAGAAACAGCTTTGACGTGATCGATGTCGCCGGGATCGCTCCGTCATTGAGATGACTGGCGAGGAACACGACGGCTCCGTTTTCCTGGCTGTTACCCTGAGCGGAAATCAATTCCCGCACGAACTGGTCGTACGGCATGTTTGAGTAGAACGCTTGCCGCAGCCAGCGATCCAGAGCTGCCCGCCCGCCACCGCGGTTGTTCGCCTGGCCGACCAGCAGGTTGCCCCAGATGCCGGTCCAGTTTCGAATATAGGCTTCATTATCCAGCAGGTCGTTGACCAGCAGCTCGCGCTTGCTGCGCGACTCGTCATCCAGAAACGCCAGGAGCGACTGGTAGTCAGGAATGCGGCCCAGAATGTCGAGCGTCACTCGCCGGGCGAATTCCTCATCCGTCGCCCTGGGAGACGGCTTGACCTCGTTGTCTTCCCAGCCGAGCCGAATCAGCTCATCAATTTTCGTAATGATCTCCGCATCGGAATCGGCGGCTCGCGCGGATGTGGCCAGAGTGAGGCTCAATGCCAGCAGAGTGATGAAGGCACGCATGATGTATTCCCCGGTAAGAAGCGGGACGGTCGGAAGTGATGAGAGAATTCGAATCGATAGTAACCCAAACTTGAGCGAGCGACGAAAGTCAAACGGCGTGCGCCCTCGATTACGCGTCGGGTTACTTTGCGGCCGGGCGAGCTTTGCCTGCCGGGCTCTGTCTGGATTATTGGCGTCTGGATTATTGGCATCCGAATCGCCGCTCGTAAATGCTGAGCGGCATTCGTTTTATCCGACAATCCGCCTCAATGTTCGCAGCAATCTCGACCGGTGCAGCCATCTCAACTTGATTGACCGTCCCATCCGGCACGGTCAGATCGGCTGCACGGCATTCTGGCTGCCGACTCCGAGCTTGCCCGTACTACCTGTCAGACAGGTGGTAAGTACTGCTGCAGATTCTTCCTGATTGTTGTTTTCTGTGTAGAGTGCCCGGATTTAATGTGATTTAAAATGAAATCTTATGGCAACTTGAGGCTTGAATTGACGAGTCGCCTTTGTCATTGTGTGGCAGTTCAGGAAATACAGTCAGGATGAGGCTTCCTTGATGCTGCTCGATCAGCGACGAACTCAAATACTGAAACACATCGAAGACAAGGGTTTTGTGTCTCTTCCTGAACTGGCGGCTCATTTTGGGATCAGCGAGTCGACAGCGAGACGAGATGTGGAGTTTCTTGACGGAATAAGCCAGATTCGGAAAACTCGTGGAGGAGCCAGCTACCTCGGGGAAGCGTTGACGGAATTTGAACCTCGACCCGTGCGGGCTTTGAAGCAGAAACAGCAGATAGCGGAGTTTGTCGCGACGGAGATCAGCGACGGAGAAGTCGTCATTCTCGACGGCGGAACAACGACGATGGAGGTTGCCCAGAAACTGGTTGATCGCGAGCTGACGGTGGTCACCAATTCGGTCTCGATCATCAATCTGCTGCGGCATCATCCGAATCTGCAGCTGATTTCGATCGGCGGAGTTGTGGATTCAAAAACTGGCGTGGCTCTCGGGCCAATCGCCCGGGCGGCTTTGAAGGAAATTCAGGCCACTCGGCTGATCATGTCAGTGGGCGGCATTCGCGGCGAAACACTTTTTAATACGAACAACCTGCTCGTGGAGACTGAGCGGGCCATGATGGATTCCTCGGACGAGGTCTGGGTGGTAACGGACAGCAGCAAATTCGGGCGATCGTCGCTCTCGCCGCTGTGCCCGCTCAACCGGGTTTCGAGGCTGATCACGGATGATGGAATCACTCAGGAATGGCAGTCGCGGCTGGAAGCTGCGGGGGTTGAGGTTTCAATCCCGAGTGCTGTGAGTTCCTGAGTGGCGAAAGCTCGTTCGAGTTTTCGGGAGGGCGAAGCTCCTGCTGAGCCGTGAGCGCATCTGGTTGTGCTTGCGGCTCAGCGGGAGCCTCGCCCTCCCGGCAGCGTGACTTTTGAAATCGATTCACATTCGGCGAGAAGCCTCGAAATATGACAGCCACAAATCTCAGTCGCAGCGATATCGAGCAGCTTGTCCGCAAGGTGCTGAGCTCACAGCTCGGAGCGAGCAGCGCGTCGGCTTCGGCCACGCCACTCGCGGACGGCAAGCCGAATCCGCTTCGAGTCAACATCAGCGCCCGGCACATCCACCTGTCGCAGGAGCATGTCGAAGTACTCTTCGGCAAAGGGGCTCAACTGGAAGTTCACAAGCCGCTCTACCAGGACGGCTTCTTCGCGGCAAAGCAGACCGTAATGGTCGTTGGGCCTCGCCGAAGAATGCTTCCCGAAGTCCGAGTTCTCGGCCCGGTCCGACCGACTCAGGTTGAGCTGGCATTCACAGATGCGATCTCACTGGGAATCGACGCTCCTGTACGGATCAGTGGCGATCACCACGACACGCCGGGCTGCCTGCTCGTCGGTCCGGCCGGTTCGGTCGAGCTCAAAGAGGGAGTCATCCGGGCGATGCGGCATGTCCATATGGGGCCGGCCGATTTGAAACACTTCGGCGTCAAAGCCGGAGACATGATGGACCTTCGAATTGTTTCGGAGGGTTGCACGACGACTCTGGAAGACCTCGTCGTGCGTGTCACGGAAGACACAAAGCTTGAGGTGCACATTGACACGGACGAGGGAAATGCGTGCAACCTCGAGAACGCAACTCACGTCGAGCTTCTGCATCAGAAGCCGTGTGCCTGTGGCACGAAGAGTTGATGGTCGATTGTTGAGAGTTGATAGAAACACAGATCACTCTCGCCCAAATCCGACCATCGACTATCGACAATAAACCATCAACTTTTCTAAAGGGGAACCTCAAATGGCGAAAGCTTCGGAAGCCCTCGGGATGCTGGAGACCAAAGGTCTCGTGTGTCTCATCGAGGCTGTGGATGCAATGCTCAAATCTGCCAACGTGCAGATGACGGGCTGGGAAAAAGTCGGTAGCGGGCTGGTAACGGCCTTCGTCGTCGGCGACGTCGCGGCAGTGAAAGCGGCCCTCGATGCCGGTGCCGCTGCAGCCAGCAAGATCGGCGAAGTCGTTTCGGTTCAGGTCATTCCGCGACCGCACGAAGAACTCGCTTCTGTACTTCCTTCGGCCAAGGCCGCGAAGTAGTTGATAGTAAATAGTCGATTGTTGATAGAGTCTGCTCATCAACATTCGACCTCAGCCTATCAACAATCCACTATCAACAATCAACTCTTTATCGGGAACTGATAAATGAAGGGTGAAGCAATCGGTCTCATCGAGACCAAGGGCCTCGTCGCCACGATCGAAGCCTCAGATGTGATGCTGAAGTCCGCCAGTGTGAGTCTCGTCAAACAGATTCAGATCGGCGGAGCCTACGTGACCACGATTATCTCGGGTGATGTCGGCTCGGTTCGAGCAGCCGTCGACGCAGGGGCTGCAGCGGCCTCTGCAAGCGGCGAACTCGTTTCGGCTCACGTCATGCCGCGACCGGATGCCAGCACGCTGGCGGCGTTTGTGTAGTGCTGAGAGGCGAGGGCTGAGGGACGAGGGTTTGCGCTTGAAGCCGGATGAGGTGGAATGCGGAAGGAGTCTTTGATGGCGTTTCGGTTTGAGAAACTCGAAGTGTGGCAACTTGCCATCGAGTTTTCCGACGACATCTACAAGGCAACGCGTTCATTTTCTGCTGACGAGCGATTTGGACTGACCAATCAACTACGGAGAGCAGCGGTTTCGATTGCGGCTGACATCGCAGAAGGTTCCGGGCGTTTCTCGGACCGCGACTTTGTTCGCTTCATTGAAATCGCTTACGGATCACTCATGGAGACTGTCTCACACATGAAGATTGCCCAGCGGCAGTCTTTTCAGGCAGACGAATCGGCAACGTCGCTCTACGCGACAGCTGACCGCCTCGCCCGCATGTTGAGCGGTCTTCGGAAGAGCCGAGCAGGAGGCACCCAATGACACCCCCTCGCCCCTCAGCCCTCAACCCTCAGCCAGAACCAAAGGTTCTCGTAGCAAACCTTGGATCAACCAGCTTCAAGTACCGGCTCTTTGATATGTCGACCGAAGAGCAGCTTGCTCGAGGCGGCATTGATCGGATCGGACTTGAGGACAGCAACTGTTCTGTCGAGATCGGCGACTGGAGCGAGGAGCGGGTGACTCACATCCCCGACCACGCGGCGGCCGTCAACATCTGCCTCGAACAGTTGTCGGATTCCGAGCATGGATGTCTGCAGGATGCGTCCGAGCTGGCTGGCATCGGCTTCAAAGCCGTCTTTGCCGGGAAGCTCAGTGGCGTGCGGATCGTCGATGAAGAACTCCTCACCCGGATGGAGGAACTGGCGGATGTGGCTCCGGCTCACAACCCGCCCTACGCCCGGGCGATGAGGCAGCTTCGGCAGGCGTTTCCGCAGATTCCGCTCGTGGCAGCGCTGGAGACGGCGTTTCACGAGACCATCCCGCCAGAGAACCGGGCGTACGCCGTTCCGTACGAGTGGCAGGACAAATACGAGACGAAACGCTGGGGTTTTCACGGGGCGAGCCATCGATTCATCGGCGGTCGCATCGGCGAGATTCTCGGCAACGATGATCTGAGGGTCATCTCGTGTCACCTGGGTGGCAGCAACTCGCTGTGTGCTCAGCGGGGAAACAGGTCGCAGGCCAACAGCCTCGGCATGAGTCCTCAAACGGGCGTGCTGCACAACAACCGAGTGGGCGACTTCGACCCGTTTGCTCTGCCGCTTCTGATGCGGTTGAGCGGCAAGTCGATGCAGGAACTGCTCACCGAGATGTCATCGAATGGAGGCTTGCTGGGACTGTCCGGTCTCAGCAGCGATGTCCGCGATCTGGAAGAGGCCGCGGCCAGTGGGCACGAGCGGGCGGAGTTCGCTCTGAAGGTGTTTGTCGCTTCGATCCGTCAGTACCTGGGCTCGTACCTGGTCGTGCTCGGCGGAGCGGACGCCATCGTCTTCACCGGAGGCATCGGAGAAAACAGCGAACGAATTCGAAGAGATGTGTGCGAGGGCCTCGAGTGGGCAGGCATCGTTCTCGACGAAAACAAAAACACAAGCGTCGATCGAAACAGCGAGAGCTGCATTTCGAGCGACGATTCAAAGACTCAAATCTGGGTCGTCCCGACGAACGAAGAAATCGTCGTGGCGAGACAGACAGTCGAGGCAGTTGGACTCGCCACCTGAACCATCACTCAACTCTGCGTCTCTGCGTCTCTGCGTGAAAATGATTCTCACGCAGAGGCGCGGAGTCGCAGAGGAACAGGAATGAGAACATGTTTCTCGCACGTGTTACCGGCAGTGTCGTCTCGACACAGAAGGCGGAAATCATGACGGGGCAGAAGCTGCTCGTCGTGGAACCGCTGCGTGTGAACGAGAAGGACAAGAGCAGTCTCCAGGGAACGGGGCGAACCTTTATCTGCGTCGACACGGTCGGCTGCGGAGTGGGTGAGACCGTTCTCATCGTGCAGGGGTCGAGTGCCCGGTTCACCGAGGACACAAAAAAGCTGCCGATCGACGCGGCCATCATCGGCATCGTCGACGAAGTCACTGTGGCGGGAAGCACAATTTTCAAATCGACGGACTGATGGGTTGAGGCTGGCCTCGGAGGGCTGGCGCGTTTCGTAAGGAGAATTCGGAATGGCAATCGACCAACACGTGAAAGGCATGAAGATCGTCACGGTGGCATTGATCATGGGCGTGGTCGTCTTTCTGGGCGTTGCGACGTTCATCAAAAGCGACCCTGATCCCAACGCGGGAACGCCGATGATGACCTACATGGCAGCCGGTTTCGCGCTGATCAACCTCGGCGTGCGGGCTGTCATGCTGACTGTCATTCCGAAAAACCAGATTCAACAACAGCGACAACACATCACGGATTCTGAGGAAGGACGAAAGCGGCTCGCCGGCATTTACCAGAGCCGCCTGATTATTGGCATGGCTCTGTGCGAGGGTTCGGCATTCTTCGCAATCATCGCTTGGATGTCCGAGTCCAACGAGCTGGCACTGGGAGTCATCCTGTTTCTTGTCACGGTGATGATCATGTCGTTCCCGTTCCGGCAGCGAGTGCTGGACTGGATCGATGTGAAGATTTTCGAGCTGAATGAAGATTTTCGAGCTGAATGCTGAGCAGTAACTGAGAAGGGAGGGTGAGGCTCCTGCCGAACCGCACGCGCAACCGCGGCTCGGCGGGAGCCTCGCCTTCCCGAAAGAAACCACAGAATTGTCAACCGGCCCCTCCGGGAACCCATCGAGGAAATCCAATGACCACAGTTTCGACCGAACAGACCGTGCGAGCCGTCGTTCAGGAAGTGCTTGCTCAACTGACCAAGTCGAACGGAGTCGCAGCAAAAGCCAACGGATCGGCGAACCAGAATGGCGGAGACTGGGGCGTCTTCACTGACGTCGACGCCGCCGTCGCGGCCGCGAACGCGGCGTTTGAGCAGCTCAAGACGACCTCGATGGAAAATCGCGGCAAGGCCATTCAAATTGTCAAAGACATCTGCAGCGACCAGGCCGAAGAACTCGGGCGGCTCGAACTGGAAGAGACGCAGATCGGGCGGCTCGACCACAAAATCGAGAAGCTGAAGATCATCTCCAAAGTCCCCGGCATGGAGTTCCTGAAGTGCGACGCGGTCAGCGGCGACCACGGACTGACCGTGACCGAATACGCTCCGTTCGGAGTCATCGGTGCGATCACGCCGGTCACGCACTCGCTGCCGACGCTCGCCGCGAACTTCGTCAACATGGTCTCGTCCGGCAACACGATCGTCTGCAATCCGCATCCGGCTGGAGCGAAGATCGCGTGCGAGGGCGTTCGCCGTTTCAATAAAGCGATCCACAAAGCGATCGGCATTAACAATCTGGTCACGATCATCGGCAACCCGACGATCGAATCGGCCGACGCGATCTTCAAACATCGCGGAGTCAAACTGCTCTGCGTCACCGGTGGCCCGGCCGTCGCGAGGGCGGCCCTCGCCAGTAATAAACGAGCCATCGTCGCCGGCCCTGGCAACCCGCCAGTCGTCGTCGACGAGACGGCTGACATCAACAACGCCGCCCGGTCGATCGTCACGGGAGCCGCCTACGACAACAACCTGCTGTGCATCAGTGAGAAGGAAGTCTTCGCCGTCGAGTCGATCTTCGACGACCTGCTCAACGCGGTCAGCCGGCACGGCGGCTACCGTCTGGACGCCCGCCAGATTGACGCTCTCACGAAGAAGGCGTTCTCGCCGCCAAAGGAACCGGGTGGCCACTGGATCCTCAACCGGGACCTGGTCGGAAAAGACGCTGCGGTCCTCGCCAAAGCGATCGGCCTGACCGTTCCGTCCAACACACAAATCCTGTTCGGCGAAACGGACACGTCCAACCCGTTCGTGCCCGAAGAGCAGATGATGCCATTCGTCCCGTTCGTTCGAGCAAAGAATTCGGACCACGCGATCGACATGGCCCTCGAATACGAACACGGCTTCCGTCACACCAGCATCATCCACACCCGCAACGTCAACACGATGACGAAGATGGGCAGGCTGATGGAAACGACATTGTTCATCAAAAACGGCCCCTGTGGAGCCGGCCTGGGACTCGGCGGAGAAGGCTATTTGAGCTTCTCCATCGCGACTCCGACCGGTGAGGGCGTTACGAATCCGCTGACGTTCACAAGACAACGGCGATGCACGTTGGTGGACGACCTGAGGATTATTTAGTTGATGGTGGATTGTTGATTGTTGAGAGGAGGCTGCACGGTGGCGGCTTTTGGGTTCGAACAGCTTTCCGTGTGGCAAAAGGCGATTGAGTTTGCGGACCTCGTTTATGACGTGTCGGAGACATTTCCTCGCGTGGAGACATTCGGACTCACGAGTCAGCTTCGACGGGCAGCCGTTTCCGTGTCGTCGAATCTGGCAGAAGGAAGCGGAAGAGGCTCAAAGCAGGGCTTTTCGAGGTTCGTCGAAATCGCATTCGGATCAGTCTGCGAGGTCGTCTCGCAGACACACCTCGCAAAGCGAAGAGGATTCGTGACCGAAGAACAACTATCGACGGTGCGAGCCAAAGGCGAAGAACTCGGCAAGATGATGAGCGGCCTTCGATCAAGCCTCACACGAAACTGAACTCTCAACCATCAACTATCCACCATCAACTTTTTCAAATGCAAATTGCGGAAGTCATTGGCCGAGTGGTCTCGACGATCAAGCATCCTTCGATGGATGGTTGGCGGTTGCTGATTGCACAGCCGCTTGGCATTCGCGGTCAGGACGACGGTGATCCGATCATCGTCATTGATGAACTCGGCAGCGGGCGAGGCGACAAGGTCATCATCACGAGCGACGGGAAACACGTTCAAGTGATGGTGAAGGTGGAAAACTCTCCCGTGAGATTCGCGACACTCGGCATCGTCGACAAATAGAAACACACCCAGCGGCATGGATCAGGCACTCATCGAACAACTTGTAGCGGAAGTCATGAGCCGACTCGTGACCAGCGATGAGCCTGTATCAAAAGCCGAAACGAAAATTCCCAACTCGCAACCATCAACGATCAACTTTCGCGAAGCGGTCATCACCGGCGACCTGCTGAGCGACAGCGTCAACGGACACGGAGTCATCCAGATTGCACCAAAGGCGATCCTCACTCCATCTGCTCAGGACTGGCTTCGAAGCCGCAAGGTCGAAGTCGTTCGCGGTGAGAAAAAAACACAAACGGCAGGCTCGGCACGGTGGCTGGCGGTCGTTCATTCCGGCTGCGAGGCGGTGTCGTCGGCCCTCGACGACGCGGGCCGAGCGGTCAGTCTGAAAACAGAGTCGGTCGAAACCGCGGCGGAAGCGGCTCGGCGAGCGGTGCTCGATCTTCGATCGGGGGATGCTCATGGAGTCGTCGCGTTTTCGAACGAGGCAGAAGCGGTCGCGTGTCTCGCTAATCGCGAGGCGTGTTGCCGTGCGGCGGCGGTGAGAACCGTGGCCGCTGTCAGGCGGGTTCAAAATTCGATGGGCTGCAATCTGTTTGCGGTGAACGCGAGCGGACTGGGTTTTTTCGAGTTGCGAAACCTGCTGAAGAGTGCTGTCTCGGGAGTTCCGGCAGCACCGGACGGATGGAAATAATGTAGGCGGATTTCTCCGAAATCCGCGGTGAGTCAGTGTTCTATTTCGGAAGGGTTCGAACCAGGCTGGGCAGTCGACTATTGACTGACCATTTTGGGAGCAATCCATGCGGAAGGACATGCGGATTTCGGAGAAATCCGCCTACGGGATACTCAAATGCGAATCGCAGAAGTCATCGGCAGAGTGACACTCAACCGGGCTCATCCGAGTCTGGACGGGGCGTCATGGCGCGTGGTGGTGGCTCTCGACCGCAAGGGTCTGGCTGGAGACGAATCGGGACGGAGCGAACCGTTCGTCATATTTGATGAATTCGGAGCGGGCGAGGGATCGCTGGTTGCCGTGAGCGAAGGCGCCGAAGCGGCGGCTCCGTTTCATCCGGAAGTAAAACCAATCGACGGCTACGCGGCCGCGATTCTCGATGAAGTGGATCTGGGCTAGCGGCGAGGGGCGAGGGGCAAGGGAAATTAGAAACCCTCGCCCCTCACCTCTGGCCCGTTGCCCTTTGCGAGGAACGAGCAAGATGAACCAGTGGAACAGCGGTGTGAACGATCGGTCTCTCAAGGAACTCATCTGTGAGATCGGCAGACGCGTCTACAACAAAGGCTTCGCTGCGGCGAACGACGGAAACATCTCGATCCGGGTCGGCGAGAACGCCGTGCTTTGCTCGCCGACGATGATCTGCAAAGGCTTCATGAAGCCGGACGATATCTGTGCGGTCGACATGGAAGGCAACCAGATTGCCGGCACGCGGAAGCGGACCAGCGAAATTCTGCTGCACCTGGAAATCATGCGGCACCGACCCGATGTCAAGGCCTGTGTTCACTGCCATCCGCCTCACGCAACGGCCTTCGCGGTCGCCAATGAGCAGATTCCTCAATGCATACTGCCGGAAATCGAAGTCTTCATGGGCGAGGTTCCGATCGCTCCGTACGAGACTCCCGGCGGCCAGGAATTCGCTGCGACGGTGACTCCGTTCCTCAAATCGACGAACACAATTATCCTGAAGAATCACGGGACGATCAGTTTCGGCAAGAACCTCGAAGAGGCCTACTGGAAGACGGAAATCCTCGACGCGTACTGCAAGATCCTGATGCTGGCAAAAGACCTCGGCAAGGTCGACTATCTGAGCGAACAGAAATCGCGCGAACTGCTCGACCTGAAAAAGCGACTCGGCTTCGACGACCCTCGATTCCACAACGAAGACTGCGACCTGTGCGGCAACAGCTCATTCCGGGAAGGCTACAAAGAAGACGCTCCTGTGCAGTCCGCTTTCGAAAAAGCTCCGTCGTACCCTGGTTATCTTCAGAAGCCGGCCTATCAGGGCGGAGCTGATTCCATGCTCGACGCCGACGCTCTGGTGAAAATGATCACAGACCAGGTGATGGCCACACTCAACAAATAGTCTGAGTTCGGTTTTGCGTCAGACGCGGACGCGCGAATGAATGTGCGAGGGAGGTGCGCAGAGCCGAAGATCCCCGCGTTGATCGGGATCAACGGTTCGGCCTGGCATCGACGGTTCGGGAAGCAACTCCGAATGTCGATCCAGACGAACCGGCAAATACGCGACCGTTCTGCACGCCTGCAACCCATCCCTGCATTCGCTGCAGGTCGCTGCTCGGCTGGGTTTGCCAGACAGCGGCGTATCGAGCTTTTGCGAGACGCGCTCCACCGGGTCATCCGCCCTGGCAGCCCTGGCAGGCAGGTTTTCGTCGATGCGGGCCCGGTCCTTGATGAGGCCCTGGACTGTTGACAGTCCTGACTGGCCGCTCGACCAGGCACTGCGGAAACCGTGGAAGACTTTGCCATGGATTGTGCAGAGGCCGGTCCCGATTGTCCCACGATCGACTGGATGCTGGTACGATGACCGCGGCCAGGAACCGTCTCCAGAACATCAGGACAATCGAAGAACGATCCTCGCGCAGAATCGTTTACCAGCGATTGCGTCATAAGCCCGGACAATGAAGCTGACTCTCACGGCATCGACTGTCTTTCTGTTGAGCCTTTCCGTGGCGCGGGCCGGTGATGCGCGAGTCGACTTCGACCGGGACATCCGGCCGATTCTTTCCGGTAAGTGTTTTCAATGTCACGGCCCGGATGCCGAGTCGCGAAAGGGCGACTTGCGGCTTGATTCGCTGGCCGACGCAACTGCCAGCAGAGACGGCTCGCGCGCGGTCGTGCCAGGCAAACCGGATCAGAGTGCGCTTGTGACTCGGATTACTTCGAACGATGAGTCGATTCGAATGCCGCCTGCTGATTCGAAGCTCGAATTAAGCGACGCGGAAATTCGACTGCTGCGAACCTGGATTGCCGAAGGCGCTCAGTGGACTCAGCACTGGTCGTTGCAGCCACTCGTATCTCCAACAGTTCCTGATGTACCTGACGAGTATCCCGGCTGGGCAAGAAACAGCATTGATCATTTCGTCTTGAAACGGCTGTCTGAGAAGCAGTTCACTCCGTCGAAGGAAGCTGACAAACGCACGCTGATTCGTCGAGTGACGTTTAACCTGACCGGATTGCCGCCGACCCCGGAACACATCGCGGCATTTCTGGCGGACACATCCGACGAGGCGTTTGAGCGTGTTGTCGACCGGCTACTGGCCAGTCCTCGTTACGGCGAACGGTGGGCTCGCCACTGGATGGATGCGGTCCACTATGCCGACACGCACGGACACGACGAAGACGCGATTCGCGAGAACGCGTGGCCGTACCGCGATTACCTCATTGAATCATTTAACAGTGACAAACCGTATGCGAGTTTTGTGCAGGAACAGATTGCGGGTGATGTCCTGTTTCCCGACAGCAGCGATGGCGTGGTCGCACTCGGGATGCTTGCGGCCGGACCGTGGGATGAGAGTTCTCAGATGGGAATTCAGGACGGCACGATCGACAAGGAAATCGCACGTTACCTCGATCGCGACGACATGATTGCCACGGTGACGAACACGTTTCTCAGCATGACCGTCCATTGTGCGCGGTGTCATCATCACAAGTTCGATCCGATCCCGACGGAAGATTACTACAGCCTGCAGGCTGTGTTTGCGGGTGTCGACCGAGTGGATCGTCCTTACGACCGGGATGCTGGAACGGCCAGCCGCCGACAACATCTGTTGATGGAAAAGGCGTCGCTGGAGGTTCGGGACGTTGCAGACAGTTCGCTGCTGGATCCGAAGGTGCTCGCGCGTGTGGCGGATTGGGAACGACGTCGGCCGGTCAGCGAATGGCACGTCCTGAAGCTGGACACCGTCAAGTCAACTGGTGAAGCAACGGTCACGAAAAAAGACGACGGGTCGGTCCTCTTCAGCGGAAAGCGACCGGAGATCGACGTCTACACGATGACCACGCATCTTAAGTCGCAACGTGTAACGGCCGTGCGACTGGAAGTTCTTCTCGCCGACGGCTTATTCAAGAACGGCCCCGGTCGTCAGGACAACGGCAACCTGCATCTGTCTGAGTTCAAGCTGCTCGCGGCGACTGGCGACGGTGAGCCCAGAGCAGTTGCCCTGCACAAGCCGATTGCGGACTTCGACCAGAGCGGCTGGACCATCGCGCACGCGCTCGACGGGAACCCGAAGACAGCATGGGGCATCTATCCGCAGGTGGGTCAGCCGCATCAGGCGATCTTTGAGTTGAAAGAACCAGTCGACGCGACAGACGGCGTGACATTGACGTTCGTTCTGGAGCAACTGCACGGCGGCGGACATCTGATCGGCCGGCCTCGGCTGTCGGCGACCGCGGCTTCCAATCCGAGTGCCGCATCCGCCCTGTCTGTCGTCCCGGCGGAGATCGAATCCATTCTGACCGTCGATCCGGCGAAGCGAAACGATTCCCAGCAATCGACACTCTCGTTGTTTGTCCTGACGAGGGAGAACGCTGCGGCACTGGCCGAACTGCCGCCGCAGCCGATGGTGTATTCGATCGCGAGCGACTTTCAGCCGAAGGGAAACTTCGTTCCGGCCCGGACACCGCGAGCCGTCCATGTCCTGCGACGAGGCAACGTCCTGGATCCCATCGGGCCGGCAACGCCCGGAGCCTTGTCCTGTATCGACGGACTCAAGGCGCAATTCAGCACGATCGACCTCAGCGACGAGGGCCGGCGTCGCGCGGCTTTGGCGAAGTGGGCGAGTGCCCGTGAAAACGTTCTGACGTGGCGGTCGATCGTCAATCGCGTGTGGCATCACCACTTCGGTCACGGACTTGTCAGCACGTTGAATGACTTCGGTCGAAACGGCAGTTCGCCCACGCATCCGGAATTGCTCGACTGGATGGCCGCACGGTTTCGCGACGGAAACGGGTCGCTCAAACAGTTGCATCGCCTGATCGTGACCAGCGCGGCGTACCGGCAGTCGTCACGGCACAATGAACTCTTCGCCCGGACGGATCGTGACAACGTCTATCTGTGGCGAATGAATCGCCGTCGCCTTGATGCCGAGTCCACTCGCGACGCCATTCTGCAGATGTCCGGACTGGTCGACTGGAAAATGGGAGGTCCGCCAGCCAGACAGTTCGTCCTCACTGGCGGCGTGCATGTGACACCGACGGTGAAGTACGAAGACTTTGACCTCGACAGTCCGGACGCGCGGCGGCGGAGTGTCTATCGTTTTATTTTCCGGACGGTCCCCGACCCGTTCATGGAAGCACTCGATTGCCCGGACGCCTCGCAGTTCACTCCAAAGCGATCGACGTCGATGACCTCACTCCAGGCGCTGGCCATGTTGAACAGTCGATTTGTGGTGAGATACAGCGAACACATCGCAAACCGGCTTGAGCATGACACCGCTGATCGACATCAGCAGATTCGACTGTTGTTTGAAATGGCGTTTGGGCGCTCGCCGATGAACGATGAACTGGAAGCGGTTGCCGCCTACGCCGATCAACACGGCCTGCCGAATGCGTGCCGCATCATCGTCAACAGCAACGAGTTCATGTTTGTGGATTAAACAGGGATGAAACAGGAACTCTGATCAGCACGGATCGACCAGAACTCGACAGAATCAATTTACGCCGATCAGCGTCGATCCGTGTTCTGTTGACGCGAGCGACGACCGGGAACGGCCGAGCAGACCGGAACACGAAATGACAGACGCATCAACACCACGCCGCGAGTTTCTCGCCAACATTGGCGGTGGATTCTCAGGCATCGCGCTGGCACATCTGCTTGGACAGGATCTCTGTGGTGACGATGCCGCACGCTCGACCGGCACAGAACTCAACGGCACACGACTCAGCGGCACAGATCTCAACGGCGGCATCCATCATCCGGCAAAGGTGAAGCGTATCGTTCAGCTTTTCATGAACGGCGGCGCGAGTCCGATGGACACGTTCGATCCAAAGCCGCGACTTGCGGAGTTACACGGACAACAGTTCGATCCGGGCGACGGTCAAAAGGTTGAGTCCGTCACGGGCTCACCGGGCTTCAAGGTTTTGAAGAGTCCGTTTGAATTTAGACAGCACGGCGAAAGCGGGCGCTGGGTCAGCAGTGTTTTTCCAAAGACCGCCGGTGTTGTGGACGAGCTTGCGTTTCTAACGTCGATGGTCTCGAAGAGTAACGTTCACGGACTCGCCAGCTACATGCAGAATACCGGCTTCACTCTGCCGGGCTTTCCGTGCATGGGGGCGTGGGTGTCGTACGCACTCGGTCGGATTTCCGATGACCTGCCGGCGTTCGTCGTGATGCCCGACGCAAAGGGACTGCCGTACAATAATCAGGGCAATTTCACCGCGGGGTTCCTGGCGGCTCAGCATCAGGGCACGCTCGTCAAAGCGTCGGCGGCGAATCCGATTGCTCATCTGCTTCCGCCGAACAATGCCGGGTACATCACCGACCAGAGCGAAACCGCGGGTCGGGCTCTGCTCGAGATGCTCAATCGGAATCATGCCATTCGCCATTCCGGCGACAGCCGCCTGCAGGCTCGGATCGAATCGTACGAACTGGCCGCACGCATGCAGTTATCCGCGCCGGGAGTGTTCGATCTCTCCGGCGAAAGCGACACGATGCAGACAGAGTACGGACTGAACGACAAGGTGACCGAAGACTTTGGCCGCCGATGTCTGCTGGCTCGCCGTATGCTGGAACGAGGCGTGCGATTCGTGCAGGTCTGGAGTGGCCCGAGTGGAGCAGCCAACAACTGGGACAACCACAGCAACATCGACAAAGAGTTGCCCTATATCGCCCGACAGGTCGATCAACCCATCGCGGCGCTTGTCCGAGACCTGAAGTCACGCGGGATGTTTGAGGACTCGCTGGTCATCTGGACGACAGAATTCGGACGCATGCCGTTCAGTCAGGGCAGCGGTGGCCGCGACCACAATCAAGGCACGTTCGTCA
Source organism: Planctomycetota bacterium (assembly GCA_027623235.1). Taxonomy (GTDB): domain Bacteria; phylum Planctomycetota; class Planctomycetia; order Planctomycetales; family Planctomycetaceae; genus JAQBVJ01. The sequence continues at coordinate 28,092 of JAQBVJ010000023.1, read as the reverse complement.
CATGGCTCGCCGGGGCGGGTGTCAAACGCGGAGTGACGCACGGACGGAGCGACGAGTGGGGCTGGAAGGCTGTTGACCCCATCTGGTGCTACGACCTGCACGCCACAATCCTGCACCTGCTCGGCATCGACCACACAAAGCTGACGTACCGGCATAACGGCATCGACCGCAGATTAACCGACGTCCATGGTCACCTGATTCAAGACATTCTGGATTAGAGAACCAGTCAACTCCCGTCGACTCTCCGAAACAGCTCATCAGTGGTGTGCTGATTCCGCGGGAAACGCGGTCTCATTTCCGGCCACGATCGCGAAGGAGAGACTGCGCACGCTGTCTCACTTTGTCGCGGTGCGACTTTGCGGTCGGTCCTCGACGAAGAAGAGGGGCGTGACATGGCATCCCCGCCGGACACTTCGCGTTTCAGCACCACGATCCGGGCAGCATCGTCCACATCCGCAAGGTTGAAGTTTTGCCGATGGCTGACTGAGTCACCGTCCCGGATCGTTTTTATTCGGCGGCCTCAACCAGTTTCTCGATGGCCGCTTCGATTGGCTCAAACTGAACGGCGCCGCCGTTGTCGACGATGTGTCGGATCACGCCCTTGTGGTCGATCACGTAAATTGTCGGCCAGTTGGCGATCTGCCATTGAGTGACGATCGGGCCGTCTGTGCTGCCTCCGTCCCACCAGCTTCGCCAGTCGAGCTTTTGTTCCGCGATCACGGATTTGATCGCCGGGCGATCCTCGTCGGTGTTGACTCCCAGCAATACAAACGGCCGTCCGGCCAGGCGTTTCACGAGCGACCGCTCGTGCGGGTAAAGTGCCCGGCAGGGGCCTCACCAGTGACCCCAGAAGTCGAGCAGCACGACCTTGCCGCGATAGTCGGACAGCTTGATCGTCTTGCCGTCGACATCCTGACCGGTGATCTCTGGAGCGGTTCGGCCGATCGACAAGTTCCGGATCGCGTACAGTTGCCTGCGGGCCGTTTCGCCCATCGTTGAATCATCGAGCCGTACGTCAGGAAACGACCGGACGACGTCTTCGTAGATTGACTCGATCTCTTTCAGCGAGGCTGACGTGTTAAGTCCGGCGAGGTGCCCAATGAAGTCCTTCCCATAGAACTGCTCAAACTGCTGGCGATTCACCTCGTCCTTCTTGAGTGCTTTGATCAAAGCGAGCTGTCTCTGAAGATAAACCGCCAGATGAAAGCGAGCCTGAGCGCGGACGTCGTTGTGCGGACTTTTCGCATGAAGTTCGCGCAGCAGGGTTTCCGACGCGAGCGAAGGTCGACTCGGCAGCTTCTGGCAGACCGTCGCAAGCCGCTCGCATTGCACAGACCCCTTTGCGAGGAGTGTGATCGGCCTGGTCGAGATCCTTTCCGCGGCTGACATTGACGACGACCCACGTCAACGCATCAACGGCGACGGAACTCTGCGGATGCCGCTCGGCCAGCTTGATAAATTCGCCTGCCGATTCGCGAGCGTTGCCGTCTGCTTCGAACTCGTCAATCAGAACTTTGAATTGCTTGCTGGCCGCGTCGGTTGCCGGGACGGATTTTTCGTCCGCCTGAACCGTGGTCACGCACAGCAGCAGGCCGAGAACGGCCGTCAGAATTCGGAACATGTCACTCTCCCTGGAACGGTCAGCGTCATTTTGCAGTTCGGAGAAACGGGTCGGAGAAACGCGGATCCTTCGCCAGCCCCTCGTCCGTCAGTGTCTTCAGGAACGCGACGAGTGCCGTCTGATCCTGTTTTGTGAGTCCGAAGCCGGACGTCAGTTTTGTGTTGTTCTCGCGTCTGGCAAAGGCGAGCGTGAGATTCGGATGCGGGTGGACTCCGTCACTGTAAAGCGCGACGACCTCGTCCAGTGTCTTGAAACGGCCATCGTGCATGCAGGGCGCCGACAGTGCAATGTTTCGCAGCGAGGAAGATCGAACCCAACTTTCCGTCGTTCGACGGTGCGAAAGGGTCGTTCGACTTGCGGTTCAGTGCTCCGAGTCCGCGGTCACGATATTTCAGATCGAGCCCGATGTTGTGCGACGTCTCCATGTTGAAGGTCGGTGGCACGTGGCACATCTGGCAGGCAAATTCGTTGACGCCGCCAACACCGTCCACGAACAGCGATCGACCGCGTTCTTCGACTTCGGTCAGCCGCGAAGCGTTATCGGCATCGCCACTCGCGGATGCGGCGAGGTTGCGATCGAACTTTGAACCGAACCCAGAGTTGTCGACAGACTGAACAATCGACCCCGAAAGCGACTGAACCATCAAACTCCAAGAGAAGTACTACTCAAAGCCGGCTTTGCACTTGAGATGTGAATTCGCGCCCATTCCTTTTACACAATCGTCGAAACTCTTCCTGAAACGTCACCTGCTCGTGGCGACTTTCCTGGTTCTGAATGTACTCCGCCAGCGAGTTGAGATGTGTCGGACTCACACTGAAAGCACCGTACCCACTTTGCCAATAGAAATTGCTGAGAACGGGGTCTTGCTCTTTCGCCCAGGTTGAGGAATCACGTTTTACCTCGCGAACGATGTCGGAAATCTTCCTCTGTGTTCCCAGTCGATCCTGCTTATCTCGTGTTATGAACTCGGGCACCAGCCGCTGAGTGTGGCCATGCCGATTGGATTTTTCGAACGTGCGGGGTACTCGCCACACGCACTCGATATTGCCTTCGAGATTTTCGATGCGGCGAAAGTTGCGGCGGCCAGGTTCGTTGGCATCTCGGTTCCGATGCATACGGCGATGCGGCTCGGCGTGCGGGTTGCGGAACGAATTCGCGAGACGGACCCCGACTGCCATATCTGCTTCTACGGACTGTATGCCGCCTTGAATTCCGACTACCTGCTGGATCACGGTGCGAACTCGTGCATCGGCGGTGAGTTCGAAGGTCCGCTGGTGGCGCTCGTCCAGGCGGTCGAGTCGGGTTCTACAGAAGCCGTGCCCGGAGTCATTCAGCGGGACTGGAATCCCGGGCCGCACCTGTATCATCTGGAATTCGCGCTGCCTTCCCGGACGGCGCTGCCCGGCCTCGACCAGTACGCACACCTGGACGAGAACGGCGAATGTCGAGTGGCCGGGTATGTGGAAGCGACTCGCGGCTGCCTGCATCTCTGCACGCATTGCCCGATCCCGCCGGTGTACGAGGGACGCTTCTTTGCCGTGCCGGAAGAGGTTGTGCTGGATGACATCCGTCGTCAGGTGAAAGCTGGAGCAACGCACATCACGTTCGGCGATCCGGACTTTCTCAACGGGCCGAAGCATTCGCTGCGCATCGTCCGTGCGATGCACAAAGAATTTCCGTCGCTGACATTCGACTTCACGTCGAAGATCGAGCACCTGCTGACTCGGGGCGAGGATCTTCCCGAGTACGGCGCTTCCGGCTGCATGTTTATCATCTCGGCGGTCGAATCGGTCAGTAAAGGTAGGGCCGGTTCCTACCGGCCGATCAGAGCGGGTCACGCAGGCGGCCGGTGGGAACCGGCCCTACGCACTTTCGCGGAGCGAAAGGCGACACTGTTTCCACTCACAGGAGCAATGACATGGACACAAAAATCTGGGGTTTCATGATCGGGCTGTCGCTGATGGTGTCGTCCACGGCGAGCGGTCAGGTCGTCAGCGGAGTCATGACGGTCACCGGCGCAGAAATGCACTGATGAGGCGGTGTGGCAAGAGATGCCACAGCACGTCTGTATGACGTGGAGGACAGTTCGGTCGTTTACACGAAACCAGGTAAAAAGGGGAGCTACGATCACGGCACGATCGCCTTCCGAGCCAGAAAAGGAAAATTGATCGACCTCGACAAACTGCACGAAAGCGTCTGGGCCACCCGGCTGTCGGGCGGTACCAGCAGTGGTCTCGTTCAGCTCGATGTCACGGCGATCGGTGAGGTCGTTGTCGATGGAGACAGCCTCGTGCTGAAAGTGCCAGGTTCGAAGAAGACTTTCGTGCTGATCAACAATCAGAATGCGAACGCGGGTTCCGATGAGGCGGCGGCGTTTGAGAATGTCCGCGCAGCAGTCGGCAACGGCAAACAGGTCAGCATCACCGGTCAAATCGAGGGCTGGGGTGGTCGCTGGCCGCAGGTGTTAAGCCAGCGTCCCGCGAGTCCTCGTCGGATCATTGTCACGGGATTCGCCGAAGTGAAGGAGCCGTCTTGAAGACGCCCAGTGAGAAGAACAAGGTGACCAGTTCGGTGGCGGCGGTGCTCGGCATTGCCGCCGCCATACCGAACTGAACAGCTGCCATTGGATTATCCCTGCTCGGGTTAGCAGGTGGGACAGCAGCGAATGTGGCCGGCTGGTTGGCACCGGTCCTGATCGCGGTGTCGGCTGCACTGCTGGGGCGAGCTCACTATGTGATTTACGTTCTAAAGCGAAGCACGCGTTCGACTGTCATCGTCACCTGGGTGGTGACGGCACTGGTCAGTGGGTTCTGGTCGTGGAAAGCCTTCGGTTTGATTTGTGGTGAGAATGTCTGAAGCTTCAAAAAGGATCGACGACGCAACGGAACAGGTGCTGCTGGAAATTGTCCATCAGCACGGGACGCCAGCGTACGCGTTTGATGTCGAGCGGCTGAGGGCTCAGGCGAATCGGCTGCGAGTGGAACTGCCGGACGCGATCGAGATTTTCTACTCCCTGAAGGCCAATGCGTCACTCGGCATCTGCGACGTTTTTGCTGAGAGTGGTCTGGGGGCGGATGTCGCGTCGGCCGGCGAACTGGCCACCGCCGTGGAAGCAGGCTTTCCGGCATCGCGTCTGTTCGTCGCCGGGCCGTGCAAGTCGCGAGAAACATGGTCGATGCTGCGAGAGTTGCCGGATGCGGTGATCTCGATTGATTCCCCCAGTGAGCTTTCTTGGCTGGCCAGCGAGGGTCTACCGAACCCAGTCGTTCTGCGTTTGCGGCCGGACTACGAATCATGTGCGGTGGTGACTGCGGGTGCTGGCTCGCGGTTTGGAGTGCCGCAGGACGAACTGCCAAAGTGCCGAACGATTCTCGACTCCGGCCGTATCAATCTGATCGGGTTTCATGTGTTTGCCGGATCGCAGGTTCTGGAGGCTTCCGGAGTCATCGATCATCTGAGGCGAGGACTCGACCTGTCATTGCAGGCGTCGGATGCGCTGAGCTTTACTCCGGAGTTCCTCAATCTTGGCGGCGGCTTCGGCATCCCGTATGGAATCGGACAGGCGGAGCTGGCCCTGGCCGCAGTGGGCACCGAACTGGAATCGATCATCGCTCGCGCCCGCGGTGCCCGGGTGGCTCTCGAACTGGGACGCTATCTGGTGGCGCAGGCTGGCTGGTATCTGACATCGGTGCTCGCCCAGCAGCAAACGCTTTATTCGATCAATCCGCATCGCGTGTGAAAGGCAGACATGGATTTTTTCAAGCGGTTTGAACGTGGCCTGAGTTACTCAGCCTTCCTCGAGAAATTCGGCACCGACGAGCATCGTTCGCGCTGGGCGGGAGTGCATGAGCAGGTGACTCTGTCGGACACTCAGCAGGACCTGCTGCGGTCCTTCGTGCGGGAAATGAAAGTGCTCGTCGTGGCCGGGGCGTGGTGCGGAGACTGCGTCAACCAGTGCCCGATCTTTGACCGCTTCGCCCAGGTCAATTCGCAGATTCAAGTTCGCTTCTTTGATCGAGATGCCGATGCAGACCTGTCGGCCGAGCTGACCATCTGCGGAGGCAATCGCGTCCCGTCGCTGCTGTTCCTCAGCGAGGACGGATTTGTGTGTGGCCGCGCCGGCGATCGCACGCTCTCGAAATATCGCGACATGGCCGCCACTCAGCTCGGAGCCGCCTGTCCGACGGGCATCGCGCAGCCTCAATCGTTGCTCGATCAAGTGACACAGGACTGGCTCAACGAATTCGAGCGAATTCAGCTGATGCTGAGATTGTCCGGCCGGCTTCGGCAACTGCACGGCGACTGAGCAGTTGTGGGATGTCCGGCTGTCTGGGAGGACGAGGCTCCCGCCGAGCCGTTGATCGCGGGAGCAGCGCGGCTCGGCAGGAGCCTCGCCCTCCCGGCACGCGGTGCCAGACAGGGAACTTATTTCGAACCCGTTCCTCAGACTTGCGGCAAATGACAAATCCGCGGAGCGGTCCGCGGAAGTGCTCTCGGCACGATTCTGACTGTGAAATACACTCCCGCCGGTTTGGAAAATCCCGAGGAGTGTTTCGATGCATGTGCTGTTTGTTCATAAGAATTTTCCCGCTCAGTTTGGCCACATCGCGAGTTACCTGATTCGCGATCACGGCTTCCGCTGCTCGTTCGTGTCCGAACTGCCGCCGGCCGTGATCGATGGCATCGACCGCGTTCAGTACAAGATTGCCGGTGGAGCGACGAAGGACACGCATTACTGCAGCCGGACTTTTGAGAACGCCGTCTGGCACTCGCACGGCGTTTACGAGGCGATGAAACAACGACCGGACATCAAGCCGGACCTCGTCGTCGGGCACAGCGGGTTCGGGTCGACGCTCTGGCTGGCCGACCTCTACGACTGCCCGATGATCAACTACTTCGAGTACTACTACCGCAGTAAAGGCTCGGACCTGGACTTCCGCCCTGACTTCCCGGTGAAGGAACTCGACGTGCTGCGGTCGCGAACCCGCAACTCGATGATCCTCAACGATCTGCAGAACTGCCGGCGTGGGTACTGCCCGACGACGTACCAGAAGAGCCTCTTTCCGGATGAGTATCAGCCGAAGCTGGACGCGATCTTTGACGGAGTCGACACGAAGATCTGGCATCGCAAAGAAGTGCCGCGCGAGTGGAATGGGCGCAGGTTTGATGCGAACACGAAAATCGTGACCTACGTCTCGCGCGGGTTTGAGTCGATGCGCGGCTTCGATATTTTCATGCGGGTCGCAAAGAAGATCTGCGAGGCGCGCAGCGATGTCGTGTTCCTCTGTGTGGGCTCGGACCGAGTTTGCTACGGCGGCGATCTGAACCGCATCGATGCCGACTCCTACCGCGCGCACATCCTCGCGCAGGATCAGTACGATCTGGACCGGTTTATTTTCACCGGTCGGGTCGACCCGAATCAGCTGGTCGACATTTTCAGTATGAGCGACCTGCACATTTACCTGACCGTGCCGTTTGTGTTGAGCTGGTCGATGATGAACGCCCTGGCGTGCGGCTGTACGGTTCTGGGTTCAGCCACGGCTCCCGTTCTGGAGATGCTCCATCACGGTAAGAACGGGCTCACCGCTGACTTCTTCGACGTGGACGCGCTGACCGAGCAGGCTCTGACGGTCCTTGAGGATCCGGAAAAGTTCCGACACCTGGGCGAGGCCGGTGCGAAGATGATCGAGGAAAAATACAGCCTGGACGTCTGCCTGCCAAAAATGCTTGAGCTTTACGAGAAAACGCTCAACGCTGCGTAGCAGTCCGTTGAAAATGTAGCGGAACGGCGTGAGCCGTCCGGTCTGCGCGCGTTCGCCCATGCAAAACCGGGCGGCTTACGCCGCTCCGCGATCTGGCTTCGTCGCAAGGCGGTTCGTCGGCAATTTGCGAGTTCTGATTCTGAGCTGGGGAATTCTCTCAAGTGCCATGGGCTCAGGGCGACGTCACACTGGGTAAGGAATCCGGGTCGCACCGGTCATTCATCGAAGCCTGAGCCGTCATAACCGGCCCGGTCGGAAAAACCGCGACTTGCGCCTGAGTCGAGTCCGATAACTCCCCGACGGCCGCGCCGAGTGCGTGGTGACGTTTCCGGGTACTCCTGCCTGGATCCGCGAGGGACGCGGTTCCGGGAGTGCCCTTCAGGGATGATCGGCCAAATTCATGCGCAACCCGTGGTGGAAAGTTCTGGACGCTGCCCGTGCCGATCGGTGCCGGCAGTCCGAACCACCGACCCGAACAAGCGTGCGAGGTCTGCTCCGGCTGGAGTGGCTTGCCGTTGCGATGGCTTTGTGTGCCAGCGGCTGTATCGCTCCCTGCACCAGTGGTGCCTGCAACAGCCCGTCCTCGCTCTTCAGACTCCCCACGCCTCGCTACAACGCCACCGAAATTTTGATCGACGATGGTTGCGGTGAAGTGGAATGCGAAAAAGGCACCTGCAAACCGCAACCGTATTACACTTTCAACAAATACTGCCCGTGGCTTGACGAGTGGCATACGACATCCACTGCGAAGCGCTGTGCGAACTGGATTCTCGTGAAGCAGCAGTGGCAACTCTTGAAGCTGATGCCGGCTGACTACAAGAAGGGATTCCGGCAGGCGTTTGTCGATGTGGCTCACGGGTCCGAAGGTGAGCTGCCGGCCATTCCGCCACCGGTCTACTGGAACGCTCACTTCCGCAGCGATGCCGGGCAACAGAAAGCGGAGTGCTGGTTTGCCGGATACCGCGCGGGAGCCGCGATGGCCGCTGTTCAGCTCGCCCCGATGAAACGCATCGCGGCTTCGTACGACTGGACCGTGCAGAAACCCAAAGGCCCGTTCGCCGGTGGTGAGTGTCAGCCGTGCGGGCTGATGGGTCAGTCGCCGAACAACTACCTTCGCCCTGCAGACTACCAGCCGACTGGCGGTCAATCTCAGCCGTTTGTTCCGGGGCAGCCGTTTGTTCCGGGGCAGCCGTTCGATCCGGGGCGGTCGTTCGGTCCACCGTCTGAGTTCGGCCAGATGCCACCTCAGCAGTTCGGGCCGCAACCGGTGATGAATTTCCCACCCATGAATTATCCGCAGATGCCACCTCAATATTCTGGACCACCGGATGGACCGGCACCTTTTGATTCCGGTGGGCCAGCCGGTCCAGTCGAAAGTCTGCCCGCGCCGCCTCAACAGCCGGCGCCGATGGCGTCTCCGCAAGGCGGTCATCCAGCGGGAGGTCTCGCGCCCGGTCATTCGATGCCGGGTCAGCCCGTGATGACAAATCCTCCCCGGATGAATCCTCAAACGGGTTCTGCCAACGGTGCTGGTTCTGCCAACGGTGGTTCGCTGATGCCAGGTTTCAGCGGGCCCGGTTACAGCGGTTCTGGTGGAGCCCCGGCGGCGGCGACTGGACGCTGGAGCGATCCGCCCACCGAGGAGCTTGTTTACTGAGGCGGACTTCTGATTAAGACAACTCTGCGGCTCACAGCAAAAACTCTCTGGATGAATCCGACATGAACGCCCTGCGAAGCAACCGGCACTCAGACTCGCGACCGACTTTTGACTGTCGGCCGTCGAGTTCTGCGCCCGCTTCTTCGAGGATGTCTGCGCGCCTCGCGGCAGTGACCGTCTGCGTCATTGTCTCTGGATTTCTATCCGGCTGTGCGGCGTTTCGACCGATCGATGGCGTGCCGGCTCGCTACCTTCCCGATGAACTTCGAGGCTGCAGCAAAGAGTCGATGCAGATGATCGATCTGTCGATGCTGCGTCGTCAGCCGGAAGCGCAATACCGAGTCGACTCCGAAGACGTTCTCGCCGTTTACATCGAGAACATTCTGGGGCGAGCCGATCAGCCGCCGATCAATCAGCAGACCGGGTCATCAGCGTCACAGCTCAACGGAGATCGTCCGCCGACGCTGGGGTATCCGCTGACCGTAAGGGACGACGGCACGATCGCCATTCCGCGATTTGGTCCGATCCTGGTTCGCGGCCGCACGATTCCAGAAGTCGAGAACCTCGTTCGAAGCGCGTTCACTCAGCAGCAGCGTTATCTGACACCGATGACTCAGAACCGAGTCGTCGTGAGTCTGCATCAGCCTCGCAAGTATCGCGTCCTCGTGTTCCGTCAGGATTCCGAAACCGGCGTAGCGTTGTCGACAATCAACATCAGCAACGGTCAGATCGGCAACTCGAATCACGGGCGCGGAAGAGTTGTCGCGCTGCCGGCCGGCAAGAACGACGTGCTGCATGCGCTTGTTGAGTCGGGTGGACTGCCGGGCCTCGACGCGCGAGACACGATCTGGGTCATCCGCTCGAAGCAGACTCCAAAGCCGATTAACCAGGTCGCCTTCAACGGATTTCCGCAGCGAGGTGCTCCGATTCCGGTCTACCCGCAGCAGCCGATGATGCCGCCTGGGTATCCGATGATGCAGCAGCCTCAGCAGATGATGCAGCAGCAGATGATGCAGCAGCCAGGGGCCATCATGCCGGGTCATGCTGGCCCCGCGGTTGGATCGACAGATTTCCGGCAAGGAACGATCCAGCAGGCCGGTTACACGATGACGCAGACGCCGAGGCAGTTTGCGGAAAATCTGACGGGCATTCCGATGCCACCTCGCGAAGGACCAGGTCCGTTGGCCGCTGGCCACTCGGCGATCAAGCGAGGAGTTCAGTTCGCAGCAGGAGCGATCACGGGCACCGCCGCGATCCCGGCCAATGCCGTTGTGCCAGGTGGCTTCGGGCAAAACGACGTACTGCCCGCAGGATGTCAGTCCTGCCAGTCCGGTTCGCAAATGTCGATGGGAGATCCGAATTTCGGCCCGCCAATGATGGCTCCGCAGCAGTACTCGCCAGGTCCGCCGATGATGGCCGGCCCGTGGCAGCCGCCGGCCGAGTGGGATCACGTTCCTGGCATGAACTCGTCGGGGCTGTGCAATCTCGGCCGGACCATTCGCATTCCGCTGCGAGTCGAAGATTGTTCGAACCTCAACATCAGCGAGCAGGACGTGCATCTCAACGATGGCGACATCATTTTTATTCAGTCACGGGAAAACGAAGTCTTTTACACGGGCGGCCTGCTCGGCGGCGGGCAGTACAACCTGCCGCGAGACCACGACATCGACATCCTTGAAGCACTCTCGATCGCTCAGGGAAGAAATGCCGGCCAGGATGTTGGAAAATCGGCACTCAACAACGATGTGACGATCAGTGCCAGCCAGGCGGTGATTCTGCGGAAACTGCCGAACGGTTCGCAGGTTCCGATTCTGATCGACCTGTACCGAGCTCGAAAGTACCGCGCAGAGCGAATGCTCATTCAGCCTGGCGACTACATCGTGCTGCAGTATACGAAGACGGAAGCGATCGGAGCCTTCTTCGAACGGCACATCCTGGAGAGTGCCCTCTTCGGAGTCGCGGCGGCTCAGTTGAGCACAGGCAGACGGTAAGCAGATTCTGTGTAACCGAACCGGCTACCGGTTTCGCCACAGGACTCGATCGGAAATTCCGAGCTCCTGCTGCTTCTTCGCAATGTCTTTGCGAAATCGTTTTGCATCGAGCGGGTAGCCCTTCGTCGGTTTCAAGCTGGGAAGGTGCTGCTGCCAGAACTGGTTAAACAGCTCCATGGCCAGCTCGCGGACGTACTTGCAGAACATTGATGAGACCGCGACCGGCAGGTGCGATTCCGCTCGCATCTGAAAACGAAGTTCCGTCGAGCCGACTCGGTAGGTGCTCCGCTCTTTGCCCTCGCCAAGCCGGAAAATCATCTGCCCGTCGAGCTGATCATCGATGAGGTCGTCATAGCGGTTCCGGCCACCGTGTTTATCGCCGACGATGAGGGTCGCCTCCGCCGAGTCCGGGTCCCACACGCTGCGAATCAGGCTGAGAGTCGTTCGCGAGAGGGCAGCCGCTTTGTTGCCGTGCGACTCACAGAGCTCGTTGAATCGCTCGGGAGAAACGATCTCGCTGCGAACTTCGCGCAGCTTGATCCCCGCGGCCAGGCAGGCATTCAGAAGAGACGTCGCGCCGGATTCGACCGATGTCGTATCGGTCTTTTGTGGCAGGTCGAGGTCCGCGCCTTCGTACCAGGGGTCGCCGGAAAGCGGAGTTGCGTTCGCCAGGTGTCGGCTGAGAGCTCCACACAACTGCCGGAACGAGCTCGGCTTCCAGTCGAGCAGTCGGGTGAGCGCGAGCACGGACGTCTCAAGCGAAGTAATTCCTTTTCCCGGTGAGTAGACCGCTTTCGAGTCGGCAACGTGGAGCCGGCCGGAATTCTTTGGGGAATCCTGTGAAACGGTGTCGCTGAGGGCGGCAAAGAAATCGAACTCGCGCGGGTCACCGGGGACTTCCCAGACTGACACGGTGATCACAAGCGGTCCCAGATTCGGCCCGTATCCGGCTTCGTCCGTGCCGATGAAGATTCCCATTTCGTGTCCTGCTCACCGAAAAACGGCTGAGTGTAGAGCGATTGCGGCCGTAGAATACAGAAGTTGAACCGAAATCGACTTTTGCAGTAGCATCTGCGAGTTACGGCGTTTGCGCGACGGAGGCGTGCTCTCGTCAGCCTTTTGAAGAGGGAGACCGACATGGAAGTCAGCGGACCTGGAAACGTCAACGGCGGGCAGCCCGTTCAGCGAACTTCGCAGACGACGGCCGCTCAGTCGGCAGAAACCCAGTCGGCGGAAGCTGGCCCGACAGCGCCGAAAGACGAACTGGAAATCAGCTCGACCAATTCGGCTGCGGGGGAAGTTGATCTGCAGGCGGAGTTTCGAGCTCAACGGCTCGCTCAAATTCAGCAGGAAATCGCCGCGGGAACCTATGAGACATCCGACAAGCTGGAAACGGCCGTCGATCGCCTGATGGAATCGTTGCTGGCACAGTAACCTCGCCGTTTGAGATTGCCGGGCAAGTCGCCGTTTCGTGAAAGAGAGTCACGAGGTCGGAGGCGTTTTTCTTATGCGCCTCGACCTCGCCGCTTAACCCGGATCAATCTAACCCGGATCAATCGTCGAGCCGGTGGCGTTCGCCGAGAGTCGTGAAGGTGGGCTCCGCAAGCCAGTCTCTCGCAGGACAGAGAGCCGTCACCGAGCTAACCTGTCTGTGGGCGTCGCATCACTCAGATGCAGAGTCCGTTCTGACTCACTAATGTGGCTTTGCAATGGCCAGACAGAAAAAGAAAAAGGTGCCGCCTCAGGATCCGAACTCGAAGCACGTCTGCAAGAACCGCAAGGCGCGTTTCAACTACGAGATCCTCGAAGACCTGGAATGCGGTGTCGCGCTGATGGGCAGCGAAGTGAAGAGCATTCGCAACGGCAAGGTCTCGCTGGAAGAGTCGTACGCGCGCGTTCGCGATGGCGAGCTGTGGCTGCTTGGTGCAAACATCAACGAGTATCCTCAGGCCAACCTGATGAACCACGAGCCAACGCGGCCACGCAAGCTGCTGCTCCACAAACGCGAGCTGCAGAAGTTTGCCGAGCGGGCTGAGCAGCAGGGCTTCACACTGGTGCCGCTTGACGTCTACTTCAAAAACGGCCGCATCAAGGTGCGCGTCGGGCTCGCGAAGGGACGTAAGACGCACGACAAACGCGAGAAGCTGAAGACAGACAGCGACCGCAGCGAAATCCGGCAGGCCATGATGAAGCGGTCATGAGGCTTGACGTCGTTCGTCCATGCTCGCTTTTTCACGCCGAGGCGCCGAGAACGCAGAGGAAGCCTGTTTTTCTCCGCGATCTCTGCGACTCTGCGTGAACCTGACCGCGCAAGAAAAACACCCCGAAGCGGGATCCGCCTGGGGGTGCGTTCAATGTCCGGGTTGCTCAGACAAGCTCGCGGATCGGGATCCGCTTATCGATCAGATACTGCGGTCGCCCGGCCTGGTCGATGAGAGTCGTCGTTTCACAGTTGATGCCCATATTTCTGTAGACGGTCGCGACAACTTCCTGCATGTCGACCGGACGATCCAGAGCGTATTCGCCGAGCCGGTTTGTCGCGCCGATGGCCTGACCGGTGTTCATCCCGCCTCCGGCCATCAGACAGCAACTGACTCGCGGCCAGTGATCGCGGCCCGCTCCCGGATTGACCCGCGGAGTCCGGCCGAATTCTCCCCAGACGACAACGGTAACGTCATCGAGCATGCCTCGTTCTTCGAGGTCGCCGACGAGGGCAGCGACCGCCTGGTCCAGCTTGCCGCCGTGATCACGGACGAGGTCGAAGTTGTTGCCGTGGCTGTCCCAGCGACCGAACGAAAGCGTGACCGACCGCACGCCCGCCTCAACAAGCCGCCGTGCCATCAGCAGGTGATCGTTGCACGTCGGAGCTCCGTCGTATTGAAACTGGTAGGGCTTGCCGTCGCCGTAGCGGGCGACCGTTTTCGGGTCTTCCTTGCTCAGATCCAGAGCGTCGAGAAGACGGCTGGAAGTGAGAACACCGAAAGCGGCCCGGTTGAACTGATCCATTCCCGCAAGCAGGCCGCTTGCGTCGGCATTTCGTTTGAGCTGGTCGAGACCGCTCAGCAGAGCCTTGCGATCGTCAAGCCGATCCAGCGTCACGCCGTTCAGTTTAAGATTCGATTTGCCTTCATCATCCGGCTTGAACGGTGAGAATCCGGCGCCGAGGAACCCAGGTCCGCCCGGCTCAGACCACGGTCTGTGACTCGTCGGGGCCGCCAGCGCGACGGCTGGCGGGATGCTCGGATCGATCGGACCAAACAGTTTAGAGACAACCGGTCCGATGGCGGGCCGGCCGCCGATTGTGGCGTCTTTGTTTCGATCCCAGCCGCTGAAGCACTGGTAGGCGTCGTGGCCACCGGCACAGCCAACGATCGAGCGGATGAACGCGAAACGGTCGCCCATCGCGGCAATCTTCGGGAAGCACTCACCAATTTGAACCCCGGGTACGGCCGTCGAGATTGGTTCAAATTCGCCGCGAATCTCCTTCGGGGCCTCGGTCTTGATTTCCCACATATCCTGGTGGGGAGGTCCGCCACCGAGAAAGATATTGATGACAGCTTTGTGGGAACGTCCCTGTCCGGATGCTTCTTCCGCTCGCAGAACGTCGGCCAGACCGAGGTTGGTCACGCCAGCCATCGCGAAGCCACCGATGGTCAAAAAGCTTCGGCGGGAAACTCCGTCACAGAACGAACGCTGTTTCGGGCCTTGAATGGTGAGCATTTTCAAACTCCAGAGTAAGGATGGAAGGCTCGGCAGGGTGGGGCAAGCGACCGCTGTCGTAAAAAAACTTGCTCAGAAGGTTTCGGCACTGCCAGAGAGGACACTTCAGAGTTCGTTGATGTATGTGACGTTAAACCGCAATCCAGAGCCGGTCAACACTCGTCTCCCAATCGCCCGGAAATACGGGTTGCGCTGTTCGGAAATAACCGCCTCACCGCGAGTTCGGGCATCCGGCGGCGGGTGGCATTTGAGTTTACACGAACTGGCGTTCGCACTATATGTTCGCGGCATTACACTTCCGGCGAATCCCGCACTCCGGCAGTTCGCTTTCTGCATTTTCGATTTCCACCTCGCGAGGTCCTTTGACTGGTCGAGGCTCCAGGGAAATCCAACCTGCAGGGAGTCTGCCAGAATCACTGCGGGCTGATCTGAAGCCGCGATGCGATAACAGGTTGGGGTCTGCGGAATCACGCAGAACCCCCAGCCTCGCCGGTCTCCAGACGTTCGCCGCCCCGGGACAGCCCGGTTTAAAACTGACGTCAATCCACCGGAGGTATCATTGTGTCCACAGAAGAAAAAGTGATCGGAATCGTCAGCGAACAGCTGGGAGTTCCGGAGGAGGAAATCAGCCGCACTTCGTCGTTTGTCGACGATCTGAAGGCCGATTCGCTCGACGTTGTCGAGCTGGTCATGGAATTCGAAGACGAATTTGGAATCACGATTCCGGATGACGACTACGAGAAGATTCGAACGGTTGGCGACGCGGTCAGCTACATCGAAGATAAAAGCTGAGAACGGACGACTATCACGGCGGCTGTGGACTGATCTGCAGCCGCCGTTTCTTACTATGGGCGATCTAAAACTGAGCTGGCTGCCAGTGAAGACTCTGGCGGCGGCCACAAGACAAACGACAAATGACCAGACGCGTTGTAGTCACCGGAGTCGGAGTCGCTACCTCACTGGGATGCAACGTCCCTGAGTTCTGGGATAGTCTCTGCGCGGGCAAAAGCGGCGTTGGAAATATCGAGCGGTTCGACTGCTCGGACTACAAAGTCCGTTTCGGGGGAGAAGTCCGAAACTACGACGTCTGCGATCACGTCGACATCGCCCCGAAGGACGTCAAGCGGCTCGACCGGTTCGTCCAGTTTGGATTCGGAGCCGCCAGTCGAGCCATCGTTCAATCCGGCATCGACTTCAGTCAGGGCGACCCGTTCCGCCACGGAGTTCTGGTCGGCAGCGGAATTGGCGGCCTCAACGAAATCGAGACTCAGCACAACACGTTGTTTGACCGCGGCCCGAATCGGGTCTCGCCGTTCATGATTCCCAAGTTGATGGTCAACGCGGCGAGTGGCAACATCTCGGTTCACTGGGGTCTCAAAGGACCGAACAGTGCCGTCGCGACGGCATGTGCTTCAGCGACCAACGCCATTGGCGACGCGTTCCGGTTGATCCAGTACGACCACGCCGATGTCATGATCACAGGCGGGAGTGAGGCCGCAATCTCTCCGATGGGCCTTTCCGGGTTTGCCCGGATGAGCGCCCTCTCAACCCGCAACGACGCTCCTGAACAGGCGAGCCGACCGTGGGACAAAGATCGTGATGGCTTCGTGATGGCCGAGGGCGCTGGCTGCATGGTCATCGAGGAACTGGAGTACGCGAAAGCCCGCGGTGCAAACATCCTGGCGGAGATCCTCGGGTACGGCATGTCCGCCGACGGGACTCACATGACGGCTCCGGATCCTGAAGGCCGCGGCGCCGCGCGAGCCATGTCGCAGTCGCTCAAGGATGCGAAGCTCAACCCGGAAAGCATCGACTACATCAACGCGCACGGTACGAGCACGCCGCTGGGTGACAAAGCGGAAACGCTGGCCATTAAGACGGTTTACGGGTCGCACGCGAAAGGCGTTGCCGTTTCCAGCACGAAGAGTCAGATCGGGCACCTGCTGGGAGCGTCTGGTGGCGTCGAGTTTGTTGTCTGTGTTCAGACTCTTCTCAGTCAAACGGTCGCGCCGACGATCAATCTTGATAATCCTGACGAGGACTGCGATCTGGACTACGTTCCTCACGAAGCCCGACAGATGGCCGTCAAGACGATCATGAAAAACAGTTTCGGCTTCGGCGGCCACAACGCCTGCCTGGTCCTTCGCAGCTTCGACGGATAGCCGTCCGGCGAAGAGTTGCAGGATTCCGCATGATGTTTCCGCGCCGCTCGGCATGGAATGTCGAGTCGCGACTTGACACTCTGCTCAGGACAGTTGGTGTCAGTGGCGGGACGTCCCGAGGCGAATGTCCGCGAAGCGGCTGACTGCCGGCACCGCGTTGCCGGAAAACCGGGGATGCTTGCCTCGGAAGCTTTCCCAGGAGTGGATTGCCAGGCCGCAGTACGAATCGAATTTCGAAAATGACTCTTCGGCGAATCGAGTCTCAAACTGAAAATCGGCATAAGCGTCGTCAGCGAACGTCACTTTGCTGAGCATCAACCGCGTGGTCACGAAGCCAGGAAAGCGGACTCCCAGGGCGTCGTCGGTCAGATTCCGTCGCTGAAACGTCGTCCATTCGGGTGAAGCCTCAATCGATTTTGAGACTGCCGCGAAAGCTTCGTCATCGCCGGCACCGGCGGTGAAATCGCCGAAACGGATGGCGATCTCACGGAGCGTCAAGAGGCGTTGTTCCGAATCCGATGAAAGCGGATCGGTCTCGGCCACTGGCACCTGGCTCGATGGAAGTTCGATGCCGATGTGGACTCGCTGGCCATCGTGAAAACGGAACAGTCGCAGATCGTTCCGCCGGCTCAAGGATGAGAAATCGCGGCCGCGGTCGTGGAGTGCCGCCTGGAATCTTTCTTCGGTCAGGCCGAGGAGAAACCACACGGGCTGAGGGTCGTATCGAAACGTCTCGATGCCCATGAGGATTTTCGCCCCGTCGACCGAGTCGGCGTAGCGCAGCAGGTCACGGCCGTGAGCGATCATTCCGTCGGCACCGTCAGCGGTGTCGCGATAATTCATGATGCCGACATTGTCGAGCAGGTCGATGCAGTGAAAACTCGCCGGCTTCCGGTCACCTCGAAACGTGACCGTGCCAGGTGACTCACCGTCCCCGTTAAAGGCGTTCCACCAGAACGGTATGTCGATGCCGTATTCGATCCCCGCCGCCGTCGCGCGTCGCTGACACTCAACGTTGAGAGTCAGAAAGTCGTGCAGAATCCGCTCGCGTTGCCGCGGATCGTGCCAGCCCAGAATGAGGTACGGTTCGTTGTCCAGGTGGATCCCGTCGAATCGCTCACCGACAACCGACTGTGAGTTAAACCGCACGACCTCATCGACCACCGCAAGCGGGACCGCGTGAAATTCCTGGAGCGCGAATTCCGGATAGCCGTCCAGGGCGTGAACCTGAATGCCGAGATCGTGCGCCTGCTTTAGAAATCGCCGCAGCTCAACCGGCGAGGAGATCCGGCAACGAGCCTTCGTCACGTCAGCAGTTTCTTCTTTCACGGAAGGGACAGAGGAGTCGGACGCGGACTGGGAACTCGAACTGAGTTCGTACGGAAGTTGAATCCACAGCAGCGAGATCCCGTCCAGCTGGCACGTCTGGAAAAGGTCTTCGCACTGAGCCTTGTCGTGAATCAGTTCGGCCGTCGACCAGACCCACATGGCTCGCGGTTTTCGACCGGTCGTCTCATCCGGGGCGACATCAGATCCCTCGGCGGTCTCGTTGGGGTCGACAGGGAGCAGTTCGGGCGACTGCTTCAGACACAGGTCATCGATGAACACGGTGTGCTCGCCCGGTTCGGTGAATTCGAACGACACCGAAGCAAGGCTGCGGAGGTCGAGACCCGCCAGTTTTCCGCGCGGGATGACAACCTGCTGCCAGCTCGTCGTAATGCCGCCTGAAAGAAACTCATCGCAGTGGCCGATCGGGCGAGCGTCCTCTTTGCGGTACCACCTTTCGTCGGCGGCTTTGAATCGGACCGTTTCCCCTCCGCGTGCGCCGCGAATCCAGAACGTCAGATATTTCCACTCAGACGCGTCGAAGAAAACGGGCCGGCGACTCCGCATGTCGAACAGGTGCACCCAGGCACCGCAGAAACCCGCATCCGCCCGCCGGCCCGCGAGGCGAAGCACACGGCCTCGCCCCGTCGGTACCAATGAAGCGTCCGGCAATGAGTCCGACGCGTCCCCTCTTTCGCGTCGAGTCATCGCCGAAGACGGTTCTCTGAAAAAGACATTGCGGTAGCCGCCGACCCGGTTCTGAATATCTCCGTTGAAGTCGTCGAGCAGAAAACACTCATCGGGCGAGACCACTCCCTCGAACTGCGATGCACATTCCTCAGCCTTCGTTCCCGAAACAGCCGCGACTGGCGGAACAGGATCAGTTGAAGCCGCGGCGGCAGCAGGCTCGGTCCCGTTGGCTGTCTGCGGAAGCCGTATGGCGAACAGCAGGACCACAAGAACGCACCCGGAGGCTCCGATTTTCCACCAGCCCTCGCTCCGAGGCGCGCGCGGATCCCCAGCCATCCATTCTGTTTCGCGGAAGATTCTGAGTTCGCTCATTGGACAGTTCGAGTTCCGTGTGGTCCCGCTTCGTTGCGGTGCTGATCGTTACGGTGCCGATCGTCTTGGGGGAAGCGCGCCGCAATCTGCTACTCGCGCGAGGTGCTTTCCTCTTGCGCCGCCTCGGCACGTCGGAGGGTCAGCACGAGTTCTTCAGATGCGGCCGCGTCTTTCGGCAGTTCCTTGAGAAACTCACCCGGTTTGAATTCATCCAGCCCGGTTTCCTTGCGGCTTGTCTTTGTGGGAATGGCGAGGGCGACGATACGGAAGCGGGTTCCTTCAGGAGTGCGGCTGCTGCCGACAACGACTTTTGCCGTGAACTCGCCGGACTTTTCGAGTACGACCGGCTTCTGGATCCACCACACGCTGTCTTTTTCGAGGGGGCGGATCAGAACGATCGGCGTGAAGCCGTCCTGAATTGTCCCCGTCAGCTCGGCAACCTGGTGGACGGACTCGCCGGTCTTCGGGCTGGTGAATTCCACCGGTGCTTTTTCTTTGACCGACTCCGTTTCGCTGGAAGTCTCCGTTCCGCTGGAAGTCTCCGTTCCGCTGGAAGTTGTGGTTCCTTCTTTCGGGGCGAGGGCGATCACAGGGCGACCGGTCCGGCCGAGTGTGACCAGAAGTTCGCGAGACTTCGGCACGTCGGGGAGTTCTCGAATGATCTGGCCCGTGCGGTATTCGGTGGCCGGCGTGTTGCGGTCAACGAGGATCGTCACGATTCGAAACCGCATTCCGACCTGAGAGGTCGTGCTTCCGAAAACCGCTTTGGCTGTGAAGCCGTCCTGCCCGACGGGCACGGGCTGGCCTTGAACCCACCACGGCTCGTTGGGGAGGTCGGCTCGGACGAGAATGACCGGGCGGCCTGGTGCCTTGACTCGACCTGCGACCTGCTGAAGCCGGCCGACTGCCGAGCTGACCTGAATCTCAACAGCCTCGCTCGGCTCGCTGGACGACGAATCCTGTGAGATGGCAGGACCTGACGGCGGCAGGACAAAAAGGCCCGCCAGAATGATCGTTCGAAAAAAAGCAGACATGTGACAGCTCCTGATCGGAATCGCCTTTTCGGCGTCGCGTGGAGGCGGATGCGGCCGTCGACGTTCAAGTGCTTCCCGGCCGGAAACGAGAAGCCCGCCAGGCTACCGTGATCAGCCCTTAACACGAATCACTCCCTGCCTGGGAAGCGGAATTTGCGGCACACTCGCGCCGCAGAAAGGGGAGGCGAAGACTGGATCGAACAGCGAACGGCTGTCGGTCGCACCGACTTTGCTGCCTGTCAAATCACCTGATTGCCGTCCAAAGACCGATTTCTCAGTTGCGCCATTTTTCTGCAGAGGGCGATCATGGCTTTTTCTCGCTCCAGGCTGGCGATTAATTCTTCCCCGTTGCCCATCATTTTTTTAAAGCGTTTCTCTGAAGAATCCTGGTCAGTTGTGGCCTCAATGGAGCGGCGCTATTCTCTTATTGGGCCGAAATTCAAGCAGAAGTCAGCGAGACTTTGACCGAGTCCAGGGGCTTCTCAGGTGCCGACAAGTTCGGCGCGAGGAATACCGCTAACAAAAGGGCCTCGCCCAGATGCAGGGCAACGAAAGACATTCCGACGAGTTTGACGGCGTGTACATCGTCCTCTGCGCTGGGAACCAGTGGCGCGGCGTGTACCGCCTGGTCGAGGGGCGCTGCCTGACGATCGGCCGCGAATCGTCCAATCAGATCGCTGTGGACGACGACCGCTGCAGCCGTCGCCACTGCGAGATCTTTTTTGGTCCAGGCGGCTGGCTGGTTCGCGATCTGGGAAGCAGCAACGGCACGAACGTCAACGGAAAAAAGATTGCTCGCCCGACGGCACTGAGTGAGGGTGACCTGGTCAAGGTCGGCAAATCCACGTTCCTCTACACACACGATATTTCGCAGCCGCTGTCCACGGACGACATCGAGAGCCTGACGGCGGTGGACCCTCCCCGGACCGGCGCCCCCGACTCCGGCACGCACCCTGAAATGGAAACTCACGCGGACTCGGAAGAGGCTCTGTCTGGCTCGGAAGAATTCGAACCGGAAATCCTCAACCGGAAGTCGCGATCACGCTACGTCGAAGGGCAGCCGGAACAGGGACTGCGAGCAGGCTTCGCGGGGCTGTACCGCCTGGTGGCTGACATGGTCACCGCGAATGACCTCAAGCAGCTGGCGGTGACAGTGCTCAGCGGGCTGTTCGATGTCGTGAAACCGGACATCGGGGCGATTCTGCTTCTGCCAGAGCCGGCGACGGGGCCCGGTCAGGCGAGTGCGAACGACCTGAGGATCATGTCGTTCCGGGCGCCTGACGACGCTCCTTACCACCGGATCTCTGATCGTCTTTCCGACGCCGCGCTTCGGCAGGGAGACGGCACACTTTCGATGAACGTTGGTGGCGAAGAGTCCTCGGCCGGCAGTTTCAAAACGCTCGAAAGTATGAACGCACAAAGCGTCATCTGTGCTCCGATCCGCGACGGAGACACGATTCAGGGGCTTGTGCATCTTTATTCGTTGTCCCCCGATCGGGCGCTCGACAATGAAGCGCTCGACTTCACACTGGCTGTCGCCGAGCACATGGCGAGGATTGTCGCCCGGCTTCGCGAGCAGGCGGTCCTTGAAGAGGGGCTCGAAACCGCACGGCAGGTCAATCAGTCGTTGCGCGAGATGCTCGAGATCGAGAGCGACCTCATCGGCACCAGCGAGACGATGCGGATCCTCCGCGACGAAATTGGTCGGTTCGCGGTCTCGGACGCGACGGCTCTGGTGCGGGGCGAAAGCGGAGTCGGCAAAGAACTCGTCGCGCGGGCGGTCCATTTCAACAGTCCCCGCAACAAAGCTCCGTTTGTCTGCCTCAACTGTGCGGCATTGACGGAAACGCTGCTCGAAAGTGAATTGTTCGGCCACGAAAAAGGATCATTTACTGGAGCGACCGAGCGAAAAATCGGAAAGTTTGAGCAGGCCGACGGAGGCACGCTGTTCCTCGACGAAGTCGGCGAGATGCCTTTGCAGATTCAGGCGAAGTTCCTGCGCGTTCTGGAAGGCCACGCGTTCGAGCGGGTTGGCGGACATGCCTCCGTCGAAGTGGATGTGCGTGTCGTCGCGGCCACAAACCGCGATCTCGAACAGGCCGTGCGTGATGGCAAGTTCCGCCGCGATCTATTCTTCCGGCTCAACATTCTTGAAATTGAAGTGCCGCCACTGCGAGATCGGCGAAACGATATCGCCGAACTGATCCCGCACTTCCTCGAACGCTGCTCGCGAAAACGCGCGGCCGGAGAAAAGAAGTTTTCAAGCGAGGCATTGGACCTGCTGATGAATTACGACTGGCCCGGCAACGTTCGTGAGCTGCGCAACGCGGTCGAGCGGGCCTACGCGATCGCGCGGGAGGACACGATCTCTGATACCGAGATTCGTTTCTCAACCCTGGAAGGCAACGTTCCGCAACCGGCCGAGACAGGCGAGTTCAAACCGCTCTCGATGAAAGAAATCGAGAAGCGGCACATCCAGGCGACGATGCATTTTACGAAGTGGGTCAAACGCGAAGCGGCCCGCGTGCTCGGGATCGAGCGATCGACGCTGGATCGAAAACTGAAGAGCTACGGCATCGACCGCCCGGACAACTGAGCCGCTGCCGTTCACTGTGACGGGTGGCTGCGGTCGAGCGAGCGGCGAGCCCCGGTTTTTTCAGGAGCTCACTGTGTTTTTTCCGGGAGCTCAATGTGTTCGACCTCGGCCGCGACTCATCACTGGTTCCGCCGCGGCCGGGGAGCTCACTCACCGCGTTTGAAGAACTGCCCCCAGCCTGGCAGTCGGGATTCATTTTGAGTTGGCGTTTCCGGCGGAGCAGCGGAGCGCGACTGCCGGGGCTCCCTGCCGTTGGCGTTTTGCAGCGGCGGCGGGAATCCGTCTTCGTCTGCGGTGAGGTCTCGAGGCGAAACGAATTCCGAACCGTTGTCCCTTGGTCGCGGTGAGCTCTGCAGAAGCTGTCGCCGAGACGCTCCCTGGGTAGGAGCCAGTCCTGTCGATGAGAACGGAAGTGCGGCGGCCCTCTGACGAGAGTTGGAGGCTGGCCTGGCTACGGGATTATCCGGGAGGAATCCGTCATCCGAAAGTCCACCATCAAGTGGCACGGGAGGAGCGAATTCGTCTTCGTCGCCGGCCGGAAGTGCAATCGGAAACGAGTCTTCCCGCGCGGCCGGACGTTTCGGCATCGGCTGTTCAATGAAACTGTTGCTGGAATTCGAGGCTGAGTCGTCGACGAATTCGACGGGCTGCACCATGGAGCCCCGTGGCTCGAACAGGGCCGCGCCATCGCCCCCTGGGATGAGCGGAACGGAAAACGGCGAATCAGGAATCAGCGATGTCGGAGTTTTCGGCCGACCCGGTGATTTGGTGGTCTCTTCATAAGGCGGAACGGCGGACGTTCCGAAGCCGCCATTTTCCGGCTCACTGTCCCGCAGCGCGGATCGGTCGCGTGGCGAAGTGGGATCGGCATCGGGCGAGATTCGTTCGAGAGGAGCTTCAGGCTTCTCGAAGGGCAGCTCAATGTCTTCCGGAATTGGCTCCGCATCGGTGGCCGATGGATGGCAGGTCGGGCACCCGAAGACGAATTCTTCGGGCTCGGTCTCGTCAGTCCAGTCCGAAACGTCAAACGCAAAGCTGCGTTCCCAGGCTCGACGAATCGCGTCGTTGTAGGCTTCTTCCTGCCAAACGCCTTCCGTCAGATAGACACTGTTTTCTGCCAGGATCGTCCCTTTGCGGAATTTCAGATCGTTCATTGCCCGGTTGTAATTCACAATGCTTGAGTAGTAAGCGGTCTCGGCGGCGGCGAGGCTGATCTGAGCCCGCAGGACCAGGTCGAGGGTTGTTCTTTGAACTTTGAATTCCGCCTCGAAGGCCTGAACTCGCCGCTCGGCAGCGCGACGACGATTGAAGTTTGTCTTTGCTGTCTGGTAGGTCTGATCGATCTGCTGAAACGCAGACGCCAGTTCGTGACTGACCTGCAGTTCCTGTTCGGCGAGGACGGCTCGCGCTTTTGCGAGGCGATGCTCGTAGTTTTGAACCTGAGTAATCGCACCTCGAAAACCGAACGGCATCGAGAACTCAAACCCGAGTCCCCAGTTTGTGTGCTTGTTGGCCAGCAGAGTCGCATAGGCGCTCTGGTAGTTCGGGCCGTCGCCAGTCAGTTGATCGCCGAACGCGTTGACCCCGTAGCTGGCAACGAAGTCGAGCCGCGGGCGAACGAGTTTTTCGGCAGCGGAGTGCTGCAGCTCGAGGCTCTTGATGTTCCACTTCTGGCTGCGCAGTTCCGGACGATGCACGAGCGCTTCGGCGAGATTTGCGTTCCAGTCGAGGGTCAGTTCCGCAGTCATTGGCTCGGTGGCCGGCCGAATCACGTTTCCGTCGTTCACCGACAGACCCATGAGGCGACGCAGTCTCAGCTCGGAACTGTAGAGGGCTCCCAGGGCTTCTTCCGACCTCGCCCGGATTTCGTAGTAGTTGTCACGAGCCTGGGCTTCATCGGAGAGCCCGACACGCTGCGCCTGCTCGTTGACTCGAATTTGCCGCCAGGTTCGCAGAGCACTCTCTTTGGAGATCATCTCCGCGTCGTAGCGACGGTAGGCCAGGTACAGTTCCCAGTAGGTGTCCTCGACGTCTTTGACGAGATTGTTGACTCGCGATTCGAAATCGGTGATCGCGATGTCTGTTCGAATTCGAGCAACCACGACACCCTGGTTGACTGTTGGAATTCCCTGCAAAGTCGGACGGCGGACGACACTGCCCGCGATCCGGGTGTACTCAGCACCGGCCCCCTGCGCCAGCGGCAACCGGTAGGACATTCCCAGGCCTGGGTTTCCACTGAACTGCGACTGAAATGGTCTTGAGCTTCCGAGGGTGGGATCCTGGTTGATCAAGGAGTAATTCATATTGTGCTCAACCGTAAACAGGCTCCCATTCGCCATTGCCTTTTGAATCGAAGCATTGAATCGAGCGGTGTCCTCTTTTCGGTCCTGGAGTGCCTGAAAGCCGATCGTGGCGCTCTCGTTAGGAAATTCCGATCTCCCCCAGTTCATCTGCGTAGACAGAATCGCATCGAAATCGGCAAGAGCCGCATCCACACCACCCTGGCCGAACAGAATATTGGACTCCTGAATCGCGATGTCGTGAATCGAGGACACGCCATTCGGATTTCCGAGCAACTGTGCTCCGAAGTTCGTGTTGTCCCGAATGATCTCCGCATTGCCGAGGGCGGTCTGCATCGCCTTTTCGAGCGTCAGGTCCCAGACCTCATCCTTGCGGGGATGTCGGATCCGGCGCGGGGCCTGCGACGCGGCGACGCTCTGCGGGCTCTCCTGGTCGTAGGTTGAGTAGTCGATCTTCGTGGCTTGATCCACGTAGTGCTGCATTTCCCGGTCTTCACCGTAGTAAGTCAGTTCGTCGCTGCCGCTCATGCAGCCCGAACTGAACGCGGTGGCCGCAATAAGGCAGGCCCAGCCCGTGCCACTCCAGATCGACCGTCGCGTCTTAGAAGATGCGCGGGATCTGGTTTGCTTGCGGAAGGCCCGGGCATAAAGCCGCTGGAATGAGGAGTTGGATTTCCGGTTTTTCCAGAACACCATGGAATCGTCCCTGGTCTGAGCAGTGTTACCCGGCAGCATTGCCGGATTTGTCCGGATACGTTTGATTTTGCGAAACACAAAGCGCACCGCGCGGCCACAAAACCGCTGCAACTGTTATCGGCGTTACAACCCGCAAACTTTGACAAACCACCGCAAACGGTTGAGAACGCTGAACAGCGGGTCGCAGCGATGGCCACTCAGACTGCGTATTTCTTGCAGGTGTCGACGATGGCAGCGGGCGCATCCAAAAAAAGCCCGCCGCGGTTGGCGGCAGGCTCGGTATTTTCTGGAGGCTCAAGCTGCTGAGAGCGGTCGCGAAAGGCAATCGCAGACGATGGCTCAGACGCCGCAGGACTCGCACTCAAAGAGTCGTTCGAGTTGCATGACTCGCAGGACTTCCCGCACCACGGGCTCCACCTGGCCAAGGCTGAATGAGACGCCTTTTTCCACACCATGGTGTCGGATTTCCAGCAACATGTTGATGGCGGCGCTGGAGATGAAATCAATTCCGGACAAATTCAGACGGATGTCTGAAGTCGCGGAATTCAAAATGGAGTACAGCTCAGTGGCTGTCTCTGGGACGAATTCTGGTGTGAACGCGTCGGGGTTTCGAAATTTGACTTCCAGTTGTCGGTTGGAGTTTTCCATAACGATACAGTTATTGACAGACTCAGACATCGGGTTGCCCTCAAGATTTGAACGCGGCAGGTTCCGGCAAGGGGAGAGTTGTGTGGGTATGACGGGAGGAGTCAAAAAGTGGCAGGAAAGTTCGGCAATAGTTCATCATCAGGAGAGAGACAGGCGCCCGGACTCGTTATCCGCACTCGGGGGCCGAACACATGCCCGTTCGCACGCGACTGCCCCTCTCCAGATGATGCGCCGGTGTTGAGTAACCCGGAGCCTGGAGTCTCTTCCTGGAGAAAGCTGAAAACAAAAAAGTTTCAGATCCGATCCTGTGGATAACCCGCCCGCGCGAATTCCTGCGTGAGTTGTGGCGCGTCGACCTGGACACGCCTGGTCAGAAACTCGAGTCGTCAAAGAGATTGCTGAAACTTCGAGCCAGATCTTTCACATCCGCTCAATAAACGGAGATGAAGACCAACCTGGCAGTGAGGATTCGTCGGCCTGGCCCGCAGAGGCTCCTTGACGCTGGAAAAACCCGCTTCCTATACTCGCCGCGCTTTCCCCTCAGCCTGCTTCGGCCCGGTCAACGTGTGAGAATTTCGGGCTCAGTGCGGCTTTGAGAGTTTTTCACGAGGATCCCAACCTCCCGGGATTCAACCCTGCAGGATTCAAACATGGCCGTTCAGGATCAGCCGGAACTTCAGGATGCCGCAACGGGCTTCGCGCCTCCCCCCGGCGATGACCTTTTCACGAAATACGGCCGACCGGCGGCGATCGGAGCTGTCGGGCTCCTGCTGGTTGTCGGCCTGTACGTTTTCTTTTCCGGCCGAAGCAAAGACGAGGCGGAATCGGCCTGGTCGCGATTCGCCCGAGCCGAAGACGCGGGAACGTTTGCGACGATTGCTGACGACTATCCGAATCACCCGGTGGGAGTCTGGGCTCGGCTGGCCGAAGGAGAGTCGTACCTGCAGGAAGCCTTGCGGCTGCAGACGACTGATGGGAAAGCGGCCAAAGCGGAGTTCAAAAAGGCAGAAGAGGCGTTTGAGCTGCTCGCAAAAATGGGGAGCCTCCCGGCGGAAGCGAAACTTCGGACTGAACTCTGCAATGCGTGGCTTCTGGAAGCGACCTGCGATGGAGACACCGAAAAGGTGATCAGCGCTTACGAGGGCTTCCTGAAGAACAATCCGGAGTCACTTTACGAGGGATACATCAAGCAGCGGGTCGAAGCCTTAAAGAGTGACGACGCCGAAGCGTTTTACGCATGGTTCTCGAAGCAGAATCCGAAGCCGGATGATTTTCAGACTCCTCGTGACGGATTCCCAGGCGGCATGCCTCCCGGACATCCGGAAATGCCGGTCACGCTGCCACAGATTCCTGAGGAACTTTTCCCGGCTGACTGGGATGAGCTGAAAACGGGTGACCTGCCGGAACTTGGTGACGGGCAGCCAAAAACCGGCACTGAGCCAAAAACCGGCACTGAGGGTGAGGCCACCGAAACGAAACCCGGCACCGAATCGAAACCCGGCACCGAATCGAAGCC
>JAQBVJ010000253.1 GCA_027623235.1 Planctomycetota bacterium | reverse complement strand
CGGCAGCGATACGGCGTGACGGACGCCGATGTACTCGGCAAACGCCTGCTCGAACTTCGCGTGATATTTGTTCGCCTCGCCGTACCAGCAGGTTGTGACCGCATCGGTCACGTAGTCAATTTCCCGCTGCGTGATCGACGGCCCCGCGACTGGAATCCGTTCCATGATTTTCTCGTCAATGAAGCCTGATCAATCCTTGACGCATCGCAGCCAGCCACCTGGCGCGACGGTCAACAGGAGTTTGTTTTCAATCTCGCGGTCGAGCTCGAAACGATCCGTCGTTTTCAGAAACTCATGCACCGCCGTCAGCGGGTTGTCGCCGACTCCCCACGGACGATCGGGGAATGCGTCGGGGTCCATTTCCTCCACGACGGTGTCGAAGACCAGCAGCCAGCAGCCCTTTGTCACAAGCGGCGCGTAAAGCTGCAGCTCCCGCAGGACATGCTCGTGCGTGTGGTTGGAATCGAGAATGACCATGACCGGCGACTTGCCTTCGGCCGCCGCGCGCACCTGGTCGGCTGTCGAATCGTCAGTCGACGAGCCCTCGATCATGTCGATGCGTTTTGCCAGCGGGTGAGCCTCGATGGCCTTGCGGTTGTGCGGGCGAATGTCGATATCGATGCCGAGCACTCGACCGTCTCCGCCCAGCAGTTCGAGCAGCGACGCCGACAGAATCAGCGAGCCGCCATGGGCAATCCCGGTCTCAATGATGAGCTGCGGTTTCGTGTCCCAGATCACTTCCTGAATGGCGACCATGTCCTGGGGAAACTGAATGATGGGCCGGCCCAGCCACTTAAAGTTGTACGAGTAGCGATAGTCGCAGGCTTTGTTGAAGAGGCCCCGCTTCAGCTCCTGCACCTGCGGATCGGCAGCCATCGCCGCAATCTGTTCCGAATCCAAAGGGTCGTGATTCGCCATGAGTTTCATCCGTTCCATTTTTCGCCGCATCCGGTTCGACCGCGACACGACGGATTGATTTCTCATTCCGTTACGCAGCTCTGCGTACCACTTGAGCCGGGTTTCCATACGCCACGACACCGTCCGGCACGTCCTTTGTGACAACCGATCCGGCTCCGATGACAACATCACTTCCGATCGCGAGCCACGGCAGCACGACAGCGCCGGCTCCAATAAAAGCTCGATCACCAATCTTCACACAGCCGGCAATGGTCGCTCCGGGAGCCACGTGAACGCCGGCTCCCACCACGCATTCGTGATCAATGCTCGCTCCCGTGTTGACGATGCTGCCTTCGCCAATCCGGACTTCGGTACAGACGGCCGCGGTCGCGAGAATCTGACATCCGTCAGCGATCTGAGCATCCCTCGCCACAAACGCGGTGGGATGAGCGACAGCTGGCACACGGACGCCGCGCGAACGAAGCAGCGAGAGGACCTCGCCCCGCGCTCCTCCATGCTGGCCGCCGATTGCCACCAGCCCTGTAATCTGCGTCTCCCGATGTGAGTTCAACCAGACATCCAGCCCGGCGGCACCATGAAAAACCGGCACGCCAGCAATCGGAGATGTCGCCTGCGGGTCATTGTCGAACACTGCGACAACCTGATATCCAAGCTGCGGAAGGAATTCGTTGAGGACCTTCGCGTGGCCTCGCGCTCCCCAGATGATTGCTGGCTGAAGCGAATCGTCCGCGTCGCCCGATCCATTGCCAGCCGCTTTCGTTCGATCGTGGCCGGTCAACGAATCGTAACGCGGGATCTGAATGAGGTGTGGGTGACCGGTCATGCGGCGGCCTGCTTTCCGACCGGAAGCAGCGAAGGCAGCTCGCTGTCCTTTTGCGAAATCACCTCGACAGGCAATGGCCACTGGATGCCGATCTGTGAGTCCGCATGGTGAAATCCGCACGCCGACTCCGGATGAAAGAATTCGCTCATCTGATACGAAACTTCCGTATCGGCTTCGAGGGTCTGAAATCCGTGAGCAAATCCCTCGGGGATGTAGAGCGTCCTGTGATTCACCGCACTCAGCTCGAAGCCCTGCCACTGGCCAAAAGTCGGAGACTGCCTGCGGACATCAACGATCACGTCAAAGATCGATCCGCGAGTGCAGCGAACGAGCTTCGCTTCTTCGTGCGGCGCCGCCTGAAAGTGCATGCCACGCAGCGTGCCACTCGCCGTGTTGAAGGAGACGCTGCACTGGACAAGCCCCGCATTGAGGCCGCGGTCTTCAAATTCGCGCTGACACCACGTCCGCGCAAAGAACCCCCGCTCGTCTTCGTGACGATCGGGCTCAATGAGCCACGCGGAATCGAATTTCGTCGGGACGAATTTCACCGGGCAACCTTGCAGAAAAGTGCCACCGGGAAAGCGAGGCTCCCGCCGAGCCACACGCTGGTTCTGTTGCGCTGGTGGCTCGGCAGGAGCCTCGCCCTCCCGATCGTCGCTACGCGACTTTGACTTCGGGAATGGGGATGATGAACTTGCCGCCCTGGTCTCTGTATTTTTTCTGCTGAGCCAGAATCTCGTCGGCGAAATTCCAGGTCAGCAGCAGGCAGTAGTCCGGCTGGTCTTCGGACAGACGCTCCGGATCGTAGA
>JAQBVJ010000146.1 GCA_027623235.1 Planctomycetota bacterium | reverse complement strand
TTGCCACCGCATGGATGACCTTCGGGCCAGGCGATTAAGTGACTTATGTATAAACGACAGGGCAAAGGCCCGTCCTTCCATGGTGGCAATGGCGGTCAAAGACGGGCGTTGTCACGATCTGGTGGAGGCTTCGCTTCCCGAGGTCGCAGTGGATTTGGCAGCGGTCGCCCGTCGTTCGGCTCACCTCAAAGCGGCCGACCATCATTCGGCGGCCGGCCATCGTTTGGTGGGCCTCCTTCATTCGGTGGCCAGTCCCGATTCTCTGGCCCACCGTCATTTGGGCGAGGTGGGCCTGGATTCAGTCGAGGTCCGTCCGGTTTTGGTGGCCGGTCCTCCTTTGGAAACGGCCCTTCCGCGTCGATGCGGGAGAAATTCTCTGAAATGATGAAGTCCCGTTCGAATCATCGAGGTCCGTCAGGACGCGATTCTGGTTGGGGACCGAGTCAACAACGGCCCAGTGGGCCGCCTGCGGCTGCCCGTCCTTCTTCCAGGCGTCCGAGTGCAGGTGGCCCGGGAAATGATGCACGAGGGCCATTCAGACGCCCCGAAGGCGACCGCGATGACCGCCGTCCAGACACGCGTGGCCCGCAGCAGCCATCGCGGGACGGCGAAGCAGGCCGTGGACCGGAAACTCGGCGTCCAGCGGGACGCGAAGACGATGGCCGACGCGGCGACAGTTTGCGCGATCAAGGGCCTCGCCCTGAAGGTCGACCACAGGGGCCGCAGGGACGTCCCGATTTCGGACGCGGTTCTGGCAGCAATGCCCGGCCGGGGTTTGATCGCGGTGGCAACAGCGGTGGCCGACCGGACGCTGGCCGTGGTGGCTTTGGCGGACCGGGCCGAGGACCGGGACCGGGTGGTTCTGGCGGACGACCAGGAGGCGAAGGTGGTCGCGGCGGCGATGGGGGACGTCCAAGCCGACCTGGCCCGGACATGACGGAGACCGTGACTCCCCAGGGGCCGGTGGAGTTCGCCGGGAAATAACCGGTTCAGCCTCGGCAGGTCGATCAAGAATAATGCCCGGTCGCAAAAGCGGCCGGGCTTTTCTTGTGCATCGTTTTCTGTCGGCGGAGCGGATTAGAGGCTCAGGTAACCCTGGCTGTCCAGCCAGCTCACAACTTCCGCCGCCAGTTTGTTAATTCCCTTATTGTCCGAGTCCAGCGTCAGCTCGGGATTCTCGGGAGCTTCGTAGGGGTCGTCGATTCCGGTGAAGCCTTTGATTTCTCCGGCCCGGGCTTTCTTGTAAAGCCCCTTTGGATCACGAGCTTCGCAGGTTTCCAGCGAGGCGTTGACGTAGACCTCAACAAACTGACCCGGCTCAAGTAGCTCCCGCACCTGATCGCGGTCTGCTTTGTAGGGAGAGATAAACGCCGTCAAAGTGAGCTGGCCGGAATCGGCGAAAAGTCGGGCGACCTCGCCGATGCGGCGAATGTTTTCTGCTCGATCTTCAGCGGAAAATCCGAGGTTCTTGTTGAGGCCCATTCGGATATTGTCGCCATCGAGAACGTAGGTCCGTTTCCCCTGCTTGTGCAGCAGGTGGTCCACCTCGTTGGCGATTGTGCTTTTGCCACAGGCGCTCAGTCCTGTGAACCAAAGGACGGCACCCTTGTGCCCTGCAAGCTTGCAGCGGGAATCCCGATCGACACGGTGTTCGTGCCAGGTGACGTTGGTTGCTTTCTGCTCAGTCATTCGTTTCTCAATTCGATAGTGCGAGAGATGCCTGAGTCAGCAGCTCGCGCTGTCCATGTCGGTTGCTGCTCCCGATCCAACAGGGAGCCGTCGTCATTTTTTTTCCGGAGAGGCCGGCTCAGTTGGTTTGGCAGGAGGGCTGTCTGAGCCCGCGGCTTCTTTGGTTGTTGATTCTTCTTTGGGCGGAGTGTCTTTGGGGTTTGGTTTCTCCCCGGTTTCACCTTTCGGAGCTGTCTCACCCTTCGGATCCGGCGCGGGTTTTGTTTCCGTTGCGGGTTTTGTTTCCGGCGCGTCAGGGGCTGCTGGCCTCGTGTCAGGTTTGCCAGGTTCCGGCTTTGGCCCCTCAGAGCCATTTTCTGTTGTTTCTGCCGGTTTCTCTTTGGCTTTGACGAGTCCGTCGCGAGTTCTCCGCAGCTTCTTGTAATCCTCTTCGGTGATCACGTAGTACCAGTCGGCGAATCGACGGTTGAGTTCGTCGACCCGTTTTTTCCCTTCGGCCGCTTTTCGTTTACGGTCTGCAACGTCCTGGCCATATTTGATCATTCCGATTCGATACGTGCTCAAAGCGTCCTTGTATTCTGCAACCGGATCAGGTGTTGCCTTCGGCGGCTCTGCTGGTGTCGTGGCTCCGTTCGGCGCGGCGGCGTCGCCGGTCACTGGCTTTTCTTCGGGGATTTCCTGCGGCTTGGCGGCAGTGGGTTTCTCAGTGTCTGCTTCTTTTGCCTCGGTTCCCGCTTCGTCTTTCTTTTCAGCCGGAGTTTCTTCCTGGCATGAGTTGTCGTCAGAGGGCTCTTTTGTCGTTTCTTTTTCCGTCGATTCTTTTCCGTCGGAAGGTGTTGTCGGCTTGTCGCTTGTTTTCGGAGCGTTTGCTTCACCGGGCTTTGGCTCCGTTTCGGCTGGTTCGACGACGTTGCCTTCTTTGTCGACCTTGACGCCTTCCGGCACGGTCGGTTTTGTTGGCTCGACAAGTGGTGGTCCGAAGAGCGACTCATCGAGCGTGGCCCGTACGATCAAAAAGCGGCTTGCGATCTTTCCGTCATTGCTTGCTGTTTCTTTCTTGTCGGGTTCAGGGGCGTCGCCTTTTCCGGGTTCTTCAACTTCGCGGCCGACGAGGATTTCTTCCTGCGTCCCTTGAAATGTGTCGCCAAAGCTAAGGTGGTATCGAACGCCCGTTTTCTCGCCGGCAGTCAAATCTCCGCCGCGCGAGTACAGCTGCACTTTGCCGGCTTCGGTGTCCATGTAGATGGCGAATCCGGACCGACCAAGGTTGCCCTGGATGTCGCGCTGGAGATCTCGCTCTGTTTGAGCGTCGACAGCAACACCTTTTGGAATATTGAGTGTCAGGTCACCGAGAAGTAACGGCTCACCGTCGCTTCTTCTTGGGCGTGGGCGAACAGCGCTCAGCTTGAGGCTGTCAAGGGTGGAAGTGATTTCGCGGATCGCGTCTGCATCGATCTCTTCGGTTTCCTCGTTGAGTCCCGCCAGAGCCCAGGGGTCTGCAGATTTCTCGCGCGTCAGTGACGCTTCGGTAATGACTTCGATTCGGCGGTCTGGAGTCTGCCGCCTCGATGTCAGCGCAAGATTTGTCAGGTTGTCCTGCTGTGTTTTCAGCAGATCGTCTTCGACCCAGTCGCTGAACTTTGTCGACAGTTTGATGTTCAGCTTTGCGACATACGTCTCGGCCTCGTCCGGGTGCCGCACGTAGTAGTTACCACTGATGTCTGCGACCTGACCGGCCTTGTCGGCAACATCCTGGTCGTCCGTGTCGTCACTTTCGAAATTGGAAAGCTTCTTGCCGATGATCAGGTCCGCGATGACGATTCCCTTTTCGACGTCGCCATCTTTGTAAAGGGTGATGCGACTGCCATGACCCTCCAGGATGTCCGTGTCAGTTTCGAGAGGATTCACGACACCAAACCGGACGTGGTCCGACGCAAGCCGACTGCGGAGTGAGCTGCGTTTTGTCCCGATGAGTGACGTAGTCGTATCGGCGAGCCGTTCCTCGCCGTCCGCCGGATATTTGTGAAATCCCGGCAACTGCCAGATTCCATCAACCTGCTGCACAATAAATGGTTTCTGGATCTCTCCCTGCTTCTTGTCGTAAACGACGACGCGCAAGGCCGTCGCTTCTTTGGGCTCCAGTTCCGGGAAAAACTCTTCTCCAACCAGACCGAATCCCTCGACCGGAGTCGGCTGAGTCGCCCACCAGGTCAGGAGTGCCAGTGCGACGGATGCAACGGCGCTGATGAAAAAACCAAGTGTTTTTTGTGTCTGGCTCATAGTCACTTACCTGAACTCAAATGAATCTTCACTGGAGAATGCAAAACCTGCTCCGGGATATTTCAGCGACGGCGGGATTCTTCGATGTCGCTTCTTTCGGCCGCCAGCCGCATTGTAAGAATCAGAATCCCGAGAAGGATCGACGGGATGGGCGGAAGAATCACAGCCCATGTTCGCATCTCGTCTTCGAGTTGCTGAATCTGGCGGTGCTCTCTGGCTTCCAGTTGGTTCAGCGTTTTCTTCTTGGCCTGATCGATTTTTTTCTGTTCGTTTTCCAGCTCCTCGGACTTACGCTGCTGAGCTCGGAACAGCTCCTGCAGTTTCTGGATCTGGTCCATCTCGGTGTCGTCGCGGATCCGTTCCACTTCTTTGTCGAGCTCTTCCTGCAGCTCTTTGACTTTCTTATCTGCTTCCTGTTCGGCCTTGTCCCGTTCTTCCTGAGCCTCTGAGCGGAATGCATCGGCCTGCTGCTGCAGGACTTTCAACGCCCGGTGCCTGGGACGTCGCTTTCGGAGTTCGACCTGCGATGTGTCTCCGGAAAGAACGTCGACGCAGTTGAGGATGAAGCGTACGTTGTCGATGCGGATTCCTTCGACTTCGTTCTGAGCAAACGAGAAGAGGCCGTCCGAAATCAGATCCGAGTCCGCGACGAAGATCGCGTTGACTTTCGACTCGCCCTTTTTTCCATGAATGTGAGCGGCGACGACATGCGCGGCTGGCTTGAGAAGGTCGATCTCGGTTTTGGCTTTTTTGATCTGCTGCTCAACCTGTTTTGAATTCCCGCCTGCAAACCGAAGCTGTACCTCCAGTTCCTGGAGACGCTGCTCCGCTTCGGCAAGTCGCCGACCGCGATTGATTTCATCCGGCGGAATTTGAGGGCCACGCATTCCCTGCGGGAAGTGGTCCTCGAATTGTGTCGTCCCCGCGTTGGGGCCTGTTCGCAGCAGTGGTTCAAACTCCAGGTCCGCGCCTTTCCGCTTTCGGATCAGGCCGGAGAACATCACGACGAGCTCCTGCAGCCCGCTCGTCACGTCGCTTGTTGTACTGATGGCCTCGGGATTCTTGCTGAACGGCGTGATAAAGATGATGTCTTTCGGAATCTGCACAAAACGAGGGTGAGGATTGACATCGTCCCAGACCAGCTCATCGGTCTCCCACGCGATGTCCAGTGCGTCGATGAGGGTCGAAATGTCGGCCCGAGGTTCCGGCGGAGGAGCTCCCCCCATCATGGGATTACTCTGAGGCATCTTCGGCTGGCTGGGAGAATGCCGCGGATCGAAGCCAGGCATCGGGTCGTCGAGGATCAGGACCGGCTTGCCGGAGTTAACGTACTCGACGAATTGTTTCAGCTGAGCATCAGGCAGTGCGGATGGCATGACGGCGATGACAACGTCGATGTCGTCAGCAATACTTCCTGCGGTGACGGTTTCCACCTGATACTGTTTTTTAAGTTCGGTGATGATTCGCCACGGGGCACGCTGCTGGAAGGTCTGCATATTAAACCCTCCGTTGACCTGTGCGTCGGTATTCAGAATTCCGACTTTAAGTCGCTTCTTCTGAGTCACCGTCTTCACGGATCGAGTCAGCTCATACTCGATCGAAACTCCTGTTTCGAAGTTGGGGATGACGACCTGACCGTACGAGCTCTTGACCACAGCTCCCATGAAAACTTCGACCTGTTTTGGTCGACCGCCTTCTTCGGTGAATGTTGCCGCGGGCACGATGTCGAACAGAGCGGCTTCTTCGGCCGCCGTGCTGTATTGGGTCACCTCGACAATTCGCACATCCAGGTAGCTTCCTCCGACCTGGCTGTACTGCCGAAGTAGCCCTTCCAGTCGAGCGCGATGAGCCACCAGCTCACGCGGAACCTGCGGGCTGAGGAACGCCTGGATGGTGACAGGGTTCTCTTTTTCAATGTCACCGATGACTTTGCGGGTTGTATCTGAAAGTGTGTAGAGGTCTTCGGCTGTCATGTCGAAGCGTAGTCCCATCGCTTCGCTCGCCGTTGACGCAACGGAATTGCCGCACACCAGGGCCACCAGCAGGCAGACGATCCGGATCGCGAAGTGGCCACCCATTGGCAGCTCTTCAGCGTCGTGTACCCAGTGCCGACGGCTGATGACCATCGCGTTCAGGTAAACCGCAAACGCGATCATCGAGCCGAAATAAACGAGTCCACTCAGCGGGACAATTCCCATCGAGAACTCACGCAGGTGCTCAGCGATACTCAGCTCCAGGCAGAGGTTACTGAACCCATCGCGAAGCTGATCGCCGAATGTCGCTTCCTCGATGTAAGCACGTGTTGAAGCCAGATGCCCGATGAAGACGGGTACGACTGAGAAAGCCGCTCCCAGCACGAATGCGACCGTCACACTGCTGGTTAACGCGGAAGCCAGCATGCCGAGGCTGATCAACGCGGAACCGGCCAGCCAGTAACCGAAGTAAGTCGTCAGCAGCAGTCCCCAGTCCGGATCCGCGTAGTAGCCCAGGACGCCGAGTTGTGTCAAAGAGAACCCGAGCGCGACGGTATAGACCAGAACCAGAGACAGAAACTTGCCGAGCAGAATTTCGATGTCTGCGGCCGGCAGCGTGAACAGCAACTCGTCGGTTCCCTGTCGCTTTTCGTCTGCCCACGCCGTCATCGTCACCGCCGGGATGATGAACAGCAGCAGGTACGGGAATGCCAGTGTGAGTTGATCCAGGTTTGCCAGGTTGTTCGTAAAGAACTGTGGATTGAATGCGGAAAACGAGGCCGCAATCACAAAAACCACAATAAAAAGATAACCGAGCAGGCCGGAAAAGTAGCTCATTACGTTGCGCTTGAGCACAGCGAGTATTACGTGACTTCGCATTCCACGTCGTCCTGTCTTGTTAACAAAGTGCGTCTGTCGATGATTGTTACTTCGTCGCGGTCAGCTCGCGGAACCGCTCTTCCATCTGCTCTTCCGTGCCCGCCAGGTCATCGACTGGTCCGTCGAAAATCACGCGGCCCTGGTCGATGAGAATCACGCGGGAGCAGATGGCTTTGACCTCACGCAGAATGTGAGTTGACAGCAGAACTGTCTTCGTTTCGGCGAGGCTGGTGATCAGGTCTCGCACGTCGTGAACCTGGTTCGGATCGAGCCCGCTTGTCGGTTCATCAAGGATCAGGACTTCTGGATCGTGCAGCAGGGCCTGAGCCATGCCGACCCGCTGGCGGAATCCCTTCGAGAGTTTGCCGATCGGTTTACTCCAGACGGACTTCAGGGCGCATTTCTCGGCCACAAAGTGAAGCCGCTCGTCCAGGTTGGCTTTCATTCCTCGTGCTGCGCCGACGTACTCAAGGAGACTGTGCGGAGTCATTTCGGCGTAAAGCGGGCCGCTTTCCGGCAGGTAGCCGATCATCTCGCTGCCTTTGATCCGGTCACGCTGCATGTCGTGTCCGCCGATTCGAGCCGATCCGCTGGACGGAGCGAGGTAACCGGTCAGCATCTTCATGGTCGTCGACTTACCCGCACCGTTCGGTCCGAGAAATGCCGCAACCTGTCCTTTCGGGACGGAGAAGTCGACGTTCTCGGCAGCGATGAACGGGCCGTAGTACTTGCACAGTCGCCGGGATTCGATCATGGCATTCTTCGAGCCTGAAGAGCCCTTGTCGGACTCCGAACTGGCTCCATCGGCTGCTGAATCGGTCGCTCTGGCGACGGCTTCTTCTTTCGGAGTGTCAGCGTTGTCTGTCATGGTTTCTCTTCGGCTCAGATTGAGAGTGCCACATTCGAACGTCTCGACGCGGCTCAATTTGATGACGTGGCTCAACTTGGTGAAGACGGAAGACGACCGGCGAGTATCTCATTCCAGCGGGAGCGATCAGCCGAAAGCCGGTTCCTGATCAACGAATCGGGATACAGAGTAAATGATACAGAGTAAATAATTCAACGAGTCGTGCCGGAGCCAGTCGCGGCGGCACAGAGAAGAATGGTTCCTGAAGAACCAGATGAAATCACCATGCTCGTCAGTCGAAAAACGGGGGCGATTTCAAGAACCCCAGTCGACCGTTTCTAATGTCGCGCCTGTCCTGTATTCAAGGCCGCGAAACTGTCTCCCTACGGAATCGACTCAGGATTAAAAAAAATTCTGTCTCTCAACCAGGTCCAGTCACACATCCAGAAAACCTTCCACAGCGTGGTCGTGTTATTGCTCAGTGGTCGGTCCCGTGAAATCAACGACGTTGTATTCTTTCATGAGACCGTTACGCCACCTGAAGTACAGGTCCTGGTACCCTTGCTGAGCCAGCCCCATGTATCGGATTCTGGACATGAAGTCGCCCTGTTCCCGCAGGAATTGTTTTTGTGACGCTTCGTAGAACGGGCCGGTCGTGCCGTCTGGTGTCCGCGACTTCAGATGGACCACGTAAAACGCGGAACGATCGGCGTTGGGAATGACTTTGACATCGGTGGCCTGCATTCCGGCGACAGTTTCCATGAACGCGGGTGTGGCTCCAGAGATGCCCTCGACCTGGCCGAGACTTGGCGGTCCGAACGGATTTGGATTCATCCCTCCGCCCTGAGTCAGCCACGAGAACGGCGGCGGTGAGATGACCGCAAGTTTGTCGCTCTTGACGGAGCCCGTCACAGTCAGTGCTTTGAGCCCGCTTGCTCCCTTCACAGGCGCGGCCGCCAGAGCTTCTTCCAGGCTGACGTTTGGGACGAGTGCTGCCACGTGGTCGGCGATGGCCTTTGCCCGCTCTTCCGCTGGCAGCCGAGCTTGACGATTTGCGTATGCCTTCGTGACTTCCGTGAGGACGTCCGCAAGCTTCTCCGGAACGTGGTCTTCGATCCGCCTGGTGGCCCAGTAGACATAGCGGTAATCCTGTGTGCCGTTGGCAAAGGTGCCGTCGGCAGTTTCCGGGTAGAACAGGCTGATTGAGGTACCGAAGGCCGTTTCCGCCGCTGTGGGAGCACGTCGTTGCTGGAAATCGAATTCCCCTTCGGCCAGTCCGATTTCGTTTTCGATCGGGGCTGACGGGTCAGCCTCTTCCTCAAGAGTCTTCACAGGGGGAGTTTCTTCGATGACTTCTGTTTCTTCCTTTTCGCTTTTTCCTTCGGTGGGCTCTTGAGTTGCGCCGTCGTTCGGTTTGGCGGGAGCTTCTCCCTCGGCAGGTTGAACTGGCGCCGCTGGTTTTGCAATTTCAGGCGGTTTGACTCCCTCGGGAAGGTTGGGAGCTTTCTTACCGTCTTTCGGCTGAGCGGGCGCTTTCTCCGCTGGCTTGTCTTCTGCTGCGACAGGTTCGTCCTGGCAGCTTTCTTCCTCGGTGGCGTCAGCAGGTTTCGCTTCCGCCGGCTTCTCTTCGGTGGATTTTCCGTCTGCAGGCTTCCCGTCTGCAGGCTTCTTTTCCGCAGGCGTGTCGGGGGCTTTTTCCGGAAGCTCGACTTTCGTCGCGGGTGAGGCTGTGACCGTCTCCTCCCGTTTCTTTTCCGGCGGAGCGATCATTTCGCTGTAGGTGCGAGGTGCGGCGTCTTTGAAGTAGTAGACGCCTGGCGTTATTGCAGCATATTCGCGAGCTGCCTTGTCCATGGCCGCTGCAAGTTCGGCCCCTTTCAGGCTGCTCGACAACTTACGGCGAGTTGAACTGATCTTCTCCACGGCCGCGTCAACAACCCGAGTGACTTCACTCCGACTCTGCTCCGATTTGACGGAAGACACGACGCGGTCGCGGACGGATTCGAACGACTGGTAGGTGTTCCTGCCGCCGGTCGTCACCTTCTTGCCCGGCTTTTCGTCACCATCGAGATCTGGCAGTTTCAACGGATCAGGAGATGATTCCGGTTCAACAGCAGCGGGTTTCGCTTCGACTGGTTTTTCTGCAGGCGGCTTCGGTTTTTCCTCAGAGTCCTTTTCGTCAGCGTCCTTTTCCCCGGTGGCCTTTTCCTTATTGGCCGTCGACTTGTCTTCGGCGGCAGTTTCTTCAGCCGCAGTTTTCTCCTCGGTGGCCGGAGGTGGCGGGTCACAGGAGCTCTCTTCTTCTCCGGCTTTTTCGGGAGATTCCCTGGCCGGTGTCTCTTTCGGCTTCGGGGCGTCGGCGTCGGTCTTTTCTGCAGGTTTTTCCGCATCAGGTTTTGCCGGAGTTTCCTTTGGCTTCTCGCCGTCAGGTGTCTCTGTTTTCGGTGGGGCCGGGGCAGGAGCTTCGATTTTCACAGGAGCAACGGGAGCACTCGGGGCGGGAGTCGAGGCGCCGGGCAGACCGCCTGGGAATTCATCCAGCTTCAGTTCATCGATGTCTGGCAAAGTGTCGGGCAAGGCTTTGTAGAAAATCTCCTTGTCCTTTTCGTACTGAGCCTTCAGTTGTTCTTCGGTGGGTTCCGGAATTCCTTTGGCGATTTCCGATCGGCTGATTCGCAGCCACGCCAGCTGTAGTCTTTCCTGCTGATGAAATCCCGGATTTTCGCCACGCGGGTAGAACTCTTTGAATTCATCGAACAATTTTTCCAGCTCACCGGTTCCCGGAGCTGCCACGCCGGATTCAAATGGCTCGACGGGGACTTCAATGGCGTCGATTTCGTACGCGACTTCGAACTTTTTGAAGTTTTCCCACTTCTGCTGAGGCAGCTCGACGGCCTGCGGCATCAGCATCTGTCTCACGATGCGGACTCGCAGTTCGTCGCGCAACACTCGAAAAACGTCCGCCTTCCCGAGGCTCATGCTGGACCGCAGGGCGTCGAATTCTTTTGTGTCGAGGCCATTTTCAGAAGCATCCAGAATGTAGTCATTGACGTAAGCGTTGCTGACCTGGACGTTCAGCTTTTTGGCTTTGTCGAGCAGCAGGAACTTTTCAACCATCTCCTCGGCCGAGACTCCCCCGAAGAAAAACCGCTCGGAATTCCGATCCTGCTCCTTGCGTTCCCGGACGGCACCGCCGATGAACTGATTCGCCTGGTTCCGCT
This sequence comes from Planctomycetota bacterium, assembly GCA_027623235.1. Classification (GTDB taxonomy): domain Bacteria; phylum Planctomycetota; class Planctomycetia; order Planctomycetales; family Planctomycetaceae; genus JAQBVJ01. The sequence continues at coordinate 5,587 of JAQBVJ010000146.1, read as the reverse complement.
CTTCCCGCATCACCTGGAGCTTTGACTCGGTGAGCGTGCCGATGTCTGTGGCGATCCCGGCCGGGCTTGCCTGAAAGTAAACCGCGGCAACGCCCAGAGCGAAGCCGAACGCGGCTCCGACGAGCGTGAAGCTGCTGCCTCGGTTGTTCTGTTGTCCAAAAAACCAGAACGCCGCTGCTCCAACGACCGCCGTGACGAGCGGCATGAACGCCGTCGAGTCTTCCATCCGGCTGAGAGCGTCGATCACGATGAACGCGAACATCGCGAGGCCCGTCAGAATGACGGTGAGAATTTTCTGGTGACGGCGAAATACAGAAAAGGGAGATGCCATGGCTGCTTAATCCTCAAACAAAACGGCATTCAAATTGAGTGGCGGACCCGTCGAAACCAACTCGTCGAGAGTTTTGACCGCCTCGCAGAACGGACTGGGCGAGACGTGTTTCGGCCGACAGACCAGACTCTGCGCCCGCTACCAGGACTCGCCAGTTTTCCGGATCCGACCGAACGATAAAATGGCCGAGTCTTGACACGACATTCCGCAGTGGGATATCCGTTCCGATCCTGACGGTCCGAAACGGAACCCATTCGGCGCGAATTGTAGCCGGGGGGTAACCCGACACAAGTCCAACGTCAGAACGCAGTTTGCGGCGAGAACCGAGCAGAATTTCCGACTCGTTGACGCCTGCTTCTTCGTTAAGGACGCGGGGCAGTGGTTGGGATTGAGTCGAATCCCGGTGCGGTGGGCGAGGGGTTTGAGACGACTAACCTGAGACTTGTCGGAAACAGGTTTCCGTAATTCCCCCGAAGAGGCTGTGAGTTTTCCAATGTGGCAGGCACACTCTGTGTGTCGTCCGCCCGAACCTGCTCACAACCACGGATTTTCGGGGCGTACGGCACACGGAGTGTGCCTGCTCCTTTCAACCTTTCGAAAAACTTCGACGTTTCGAAAAACTCACAACCTCGAAGCGTGTGCGAGGGCGGAATGGGTTGCCGGCACGGTTTGGAAACGAAATCAGAAAACAGGCTGGCTCGAAACGGGCCGGCTATCAATTTGCAATCGAGGTAACTGCGCGTGGCGGCAAAATACAAAGCCCTGGTCATTGTCGAGTCTCCGGCCAAGGCGAGGAAAATCAGCGACTACCTCGGCAGCAAATACAAAGTGCTGGCCAGCATGGGCCACGTCCGTGATCTGCCCAACGGGGCGGCCGAAATCCCGAAATCCGTCAAACAGGAGCCGTGGTCCCGGATCGGCATCAACGTCGACAGCGAATTTGAACCGCTCTACATCATTCCGAAAGGCAAGAAAAAGGTCGTCGACGAGCTGAAAGCCGCGCTCAAGCAGTCTGACGAACTCATCCTGGCGACAGACGAAGACCGCGAGGGCGAAAGCATCGGCTGGCATTTGGTCGAACTGCTCAAGCCCAAAGTCCCCGTCAGCCGGATGGTTTTTGGTGAGATCACAAAGAAGGCAATCCTTGAGGCCCTCGAAGATACGCGCGAGCTGGACAACAACCTCGTCGAGGCGCAAGAGACTCGCCGCGTTCTGGATCGCCTGTTCGGCTACACGCTGAGCCCGCTGCTCTGGAAGAAGGTCGCTCCGAAACTGTCGGCTGGACGAGTGCAGTCGGTCGCGGTGAAGGTTCTTGTCGAGCGGGAAAAAGAACGGGCGCGCTTCGTCAGCGCGGAATACTGGGATCTGAAAGCCGCCCTCGAAACAAGTGGCGGAGCGAAATTCGACGCCGCACTTCACTCGGTCGGCGGGAAGCGCGTCGCGGCCGGCCGGGACTTTGACGAGAACACCGGCAAGCTCAAACCGGGTTCCGACGTCGTGCTGCTCAACGGGGAGCAGGCGAACGAATTGCGAAACCGGATCGAGAAAATCGACTGGACGGTCGCCTCTGTCGAGTCCCGCAACCAGACCCGGAAGCCATACCCGCCCTTCACCACGAGCACGCTGCAGCAGGAATCGAACCGGAAGCTCGGCATGACGGCCCGGGCGACGATGCAGACAGCTCAGCGGCTGTACGAAGAAGGCCACATCACTTACATGCGTACTGACAGTGTCACGCTGTCGAGCGAGGCGATGAACGCGGCGCGAGGCAGCGTCAAGGATCGTTATGGAGAAGACTACCTCAGCCCCTCGCCGCGAATTTTTACGAACAAGTCGAAGGGAGCGCAGGAGGCTCACGAGGCGATCCGGCCCGCCGGAACGGAAATGAAAACCGCCGAGGAGCTGCGTCTGTCCGGCCAGGAGGCGAAGCTCTACACGCTGATCTGGAAGCGGACGATGGCCTGTCAGATGGCCGACGCGAAGCTCGTTTTCCACACGGTCACGATCGGAGCCGACAATGCCGAGTTCCGGGCGACCGGTCGGCATGTCGAATTCCCCGGCTTCCTGCGGGCTTACGTCGAGGGTGTCGACGATCCCGAAGAAGCCCTGGACGATAAAGAAGCCGCACTGCCGCCGCTGTCCGAGTCGGAGAAGCTGAAGCTGGAGCAGTTGGACTCGCTGAGCCACGCGACGAAGCCGCCGGCAAGATTTACGGAAGCGACGCTGGTTCGAAAGCTCGAAGATGAGGGCATCGGTCGCCCGAGTACCTATGCCAGCATCATCGGCACGATTCAGGACCGCGGCTACGTCAACAAGCAGGGCAGCCAGCTGGTGCCGACGTTTACGGCGATGGCCGTCACCCAGCTGCTCGAACGGCACTTCACGCAACTTGTCGACTACAAATTTACGGCTCAGATGGAAGAGCAGCTCGACGAGGTCGCCTCGGGTGCGGCGCAGCGGCTGCCGTATCTGCGGAAGTTTTACTCGGGTGAGGAAGGCCTGGACCAGCAGGTGAAATCGCACGAGGAGGAAATCGACCCGCGAGTCGCCTGCACGATCCACCTCGAAAACGTCAAACAGGAAATTCGAGTTGGCCGCTACGGCCCGTTCGTCCAGGTCGAGCACGAAGGCGAGCCAGTCAGCGCCTCCCTCCCACCGGATGTCGCGCCGGCTGACGTCTCGAACGATCAGGTCGAAAAAATCATCCGTCAGAAAACCGAAGGCCCGCAGGCACTCGGGATGCACCCGGAAGAGGGGCTGCCGGTTTACGTCAAGCACGGTCCGTTCGGAGCGTATCTGCAACTGGGCGAGGATCCTGTCGAAGACGGTCCCAAGCCGAAACGATGCAGCGTTCCCAAAAACGTCGATGATGAATCGCTCACGCTGGACCTCGCTCTTCAGTACCTCGGACTGCCGCGGAAACTGGGAAGCAACCCGGACACCGGCAACCAGGTCAACGCGGGCATCGGCCGGTTCGGTCCGTACGTGACTCACCGGATCGGTGGCCGGCAGGTTTACAAATCGCTGCCAAAAGAAATGGACGTTCTCTACGTCGACCTGGCCTCGGCGATCGACCTGCTCAAGACTGCGAAAGTCAAAGGCCCGACGCCGCCACTGAAGGAACTCGGCAAGCACCCTGAGGACGAAGAAATTATCGGAGTCTACGAAGGTCGTTACGGCCCTTACGTGAAGCATCACAAAACGTACGCCTCGCTGCCGAAAGATCGCGAAATCGAGAGTGTCACGCTGGAAGAAGCGCTGCAATGGCTCGCCGAAAAAGAAGCCACCTCTGGAGGCCGCAAGAAGGCGACGAAGAAAAAGGCCACGAAAAAGAAATCGGCGAAGAAGGCCGCGAAGAAAAAGAAGGCCGCGAAGAAGACGGCCAGCAAAAAGAAAATCACAGAGCCAGCGGACTGAAATCGCTGTTCCAGCAGCGCCGACTTCGCCGTCGGCGACTTCCCGTTTCGCACTGGCAATCAGGCCGTAACCGCCTGGCGATTCGCGGTGACTGTCGAGGGAGTGGCTCCCATCGATCGCAGCATGTCCTGCAGGACGTCGACTCCTGTCAGGCCATCTGCGAGCGCTTCATAATTAAGCCGCATTCTGTGCAGCATGACGTCTTCAGCCAGCGCGAACAGATCTTCCGGGATGACATAGTTGCGGCCGTGGATGAGGGCTCGGGCGCGGGACGCTTTGATGATGGCGATGCCGGCTCGAGGGCTGCACCCGAGCTCGATGTTCGGGTGCTTTCGCGTCCGGTTGACCAGCTCGATTACGTGCTCAACAAAGGTGTCGCTGACGAAAATGTCCTGAACGGCTTCCATGCACTCGACGAGGTTTTCCGTTGACCCAACCGGTTCCTTGTTGAGAACGTCGAATTCCGTTTTAGCGATCGCCCCTTTTTGTTCGCGTCTCACTCCAAGGGCCATGTTTCGTTTCAGGACTTCCCGTTCCTCATCGGGAGTTGGATAGGTCAGGCGGTGGCAGAGCATGAAGCGGTCAAGTTGAGCTTCCGGCAGCTCAAACGTGCCGGACTGCTCGACGGGGTTCTGAGTCGCGATGACGAGGAACGGCGCAGGCAGGCTCATGTTCTCTTCGGCGATCGTGATTTTGCGTTCCTGCATCGCCTCCAGCAGAGCTCCCTGAACCTTCGGAGCGGCCCGGTTGATTTCGTCCGCCAGCAGCAGGTTCGTGAAGATTGGTCCTTTGTGAATCCGAAATTCGTTGGTCCGCTGATCGAGAATCTCCGAACCGAGAATGTCACTTGGTAGAAGGTCGATCGTGAACTGAATTCGCGCGAAGTCCAGGTCGATCGATTTCGACAGGACTGAAACCAGCAGCGTTTTGGCCAGCCCCGGAACTCCCTGCAGGAGAAGATGGCCGCCCGTGAAGAGCGCGATGAGTGTCCGCTCAACAACGACGTCCTGTCCGACGACGACAGTCGCAACCCGCTCGCGGACGTTCTGAATGAAGGTCGTGATTTTTTCAGGAGCGGGAGTTTCTACGTTTTCAGACAAAGTTCTGAGCCTTGGTTCTGTGAGTGTTTCGTGATGAGAGAAGTCCGCCATCGGTCAGTGGAAACCAAGCCGACAAGTGTGGTGGGCTGCGCAAGGTCAACGCAAGAGAGGCCGTGGACCCATCTTGGAATGTTGCCGACCGGTGCCTGGTCCGGCAATTCAATGGACTTCCGCACGGACTGGCCGTTGGAAGGAATGGCCCGAATGACGGCCATCCCAACCCCATCATCCTTGCCAAATCCGAACATCTCCGAAAATTGGTTCCTCTTGAAATCGCAAATTGCATGTGTATACCTGTTACCGAAAGTTTCCTCGCGATAACAAGAAGCGATACAGACATGTCCGAGCGAATCGCAGCGTTGAATCCTGGAAAATTCCGGGTCGAGCGTGTTGGAAGCGGAGGAGATCTTGCGGAGGAGATCTTACTGTGACGCTCGATCTGGGAGGTACAGCCAGCAGTTCGGGTGCAGATAAAGACTACACGATGCCTGCGAGCTATTACGCTATCAGTGACTCGCGCTTGGTTGAGTTCGACTTTGACACAATCAGTGGAGACATATTTCTCAAGAATGCTGGAGCGCCTGGAGTTGTTGATAGGCATGACGAATACCTTCAGGGCGGTCTGGGGATGAACTATAGCATCAGTAATCTGAGTTACTGTCAAATGTCGTGTTTGAGGGTTGCTGGTTCAGGCGGCGGTTTCTTTGGAAGAATTGTTTTCTGAGGATCGTTGCAGTTT
>JAQBVJ010000022.1 GCA_027623235.1 Planctomycetota bacterium | reverse complement strand
CGTGGCGGAGAACATCAATCGGCTCGACTACGCTCTGCTGAAACGGTCGCTGACCAAGCACGACTGTGGGGCCTTTCTGCTGCCTCGCCCGGTGAACATGGACGCCCGACCGTCGTTCAGCTCTGAGGAATTGCGGCGAGTCATCGCGCTCCTCAAGGCAACGTTCACTCACCTCGTGATTGACTGCAGCAAGTCCTTCTCACCGCTGGATATTGCAGCGATGGAAGCGTCGGACTCGATCCTGCTGACGACGCAGCTGGATCTGCCGTGTTTGCGAAATGTCGTGCGACTGCTTCAGTTTTTCGACGGAGAAGACTCACTGGCCGACAAAGTTAAAGTCATCGTCAACCGGCTTGGGCTACAGGACACGCAAATCAGCCTGAGCAAGGCCCTCGAGACGATTGGCCGGGACGTGTTCCACCAGATTCCCAACGATTACGGAACGATGGTTGAGTCGCGAAACAACGGCGTGCCGCTGCTGACCTACGCCCCGAAGGCGAAACTGACCCGGGAAATTGAGAAGCTGAGCCTGGCCCTGGATTCAAACAGCTCTGTCGTCGCAGGCGGATCAGGCGGCGTAGAAGTCAAGCAGAAGAAGCGGCTCTTCAGCTTTCTCGGGAAATGAGATCCCGGCAATTCGCATCGCCTGCTATGCCCCGTTCGCGATCTCGCGATAGCCGCCGGAGTAGTACAGCAACGGGTTGCCGCCTTCCTGCAGCAACTCCCCGGCAACGATTTCGCCGATGAAGATGTCGTGATCTCCGCCTTCGACGATCTCTGTCACCCGGCAATCCACCCAGGCAAGCGACTCTTCAAAAATCGGTGCACCGGTCTCGGCCGTTCGGGTTTTCAGATCCGCAAACTCTTTGGGACCGGGTGTCGCAAAGCGATTTGAGATGTCCTGTTGAGCAGAGGACAGAATGCTCATCGCGAAGCAGCGCGACTGGCGAAACGCGTCCTGTGAGCCGGCTTTCTTCGCAAGAGCGAACAGGACGAGCGGCGGATCAAGCGAGAGCGAGGTGACGGAATTCGCTGTGAGCCCCGTCGGCTCGTCTCCGCCTGAAGTCACGACGGTCACTCCCGTTGCAAAGTGCCCCATGATTTTCCGTTGCAGGCCAGCATCAAACGCCATGATCATTCCCTGTTGAGTTGAGCCTGCAGCGTGTCGACGATTGCTCTGCGAAGTTCCCGCAGTGTCACCGGGTTAACCAGTACGCGGGACGAGCGATTCAGCCGCAGCGATTCTTTGGCCTCAGAGTTCTGTTTCGGCAGCACGATCACACATGACACATCTTTCGCCTGGCTCCACCGCAGTGCCTCGTCGTACACAGCCGCTCCGCCTCCGCCCAGCGTTTCACCCATCAGCAACAAACAATCCGGTGGATTGGATTTCAGTCGCGTCATCGCGCGATCCCAGCTACTCAGCATAAGGACCCGGAAGCCGTGCTTGGACAGATAATCGCGAAGCATGTCCTGTTGCTTGACTCGACTTTCGACACACATCACGGTCGAGATACGCGGTTGTTTGTGGTCCGCAGTCTTGTCGTCGCCATGCAGCGCGAGGGCAGCTTTGAGGTCAACAATGGCCGCGGTTGCCGACTGATAACGCTCATTGGGGTTCACCCGGAGCAGTCGGTCAATGATGTCTCCGACGTCGCTCGGTACGTTGGGATCGACCTGCCGAATCGGGCGGACGCCTGTGTAACGGGAAAACTGCTTTCGCGCCTCTCGCCCGCCGCCGCCGGTCCAGGGTGAGTTTCCCGTTGCGAGTTCGAAGAGGATTGCTCCCAGGAAAAAGAGGTCGCTGCGAGGATCGTTTCGCGGCGCGCCGGTGTTTTTTTCGAGCGTGGCATATTCGACGGCCTGAACGGACTCGTCGCTGCTGGAGGCTTCGTCTCCAGCGAGACCAAAGTCGACGAGCTTCGCGACACCGCGGGAGCTCATCAAAACGTTGGAGGGTTTAAAGTCGCGGTGAGTCATCCCCTGAGTGAGGGCATATTCCAGCCCCTCGGCCATATCCGCTCCACATCGCAAAAGTTCATGCGGGGCGACTTTGCCGCGGATTCGGATGAAGTCGCGGAGATTACCACCCTCGACGAATTTCATCGTGAAGTAGTGATGGTCACCCTCAGTCGCAACACCGTAGATCGGCACGATGTTTTTATGCTTGAGCTTCATGCACATTTGTGCTTCGCGGTGAAAATGCTCGACCGATTTCGGATCGTCAACGTACCGCTGGCGCAGCACTTTCAGGCCGAGCATCGCTCCTGAGCTGATGTCGCTGGCGCGGTAAACGCGGGCGAAACTGCCGGACGCGTTCTGGTACAGCAGCCTGTAGTTTCCCAGGACCAGCGGAGAATCATCGCCAGATCGGATTCGCTGAATCTGGTAGCTGGTCAGTGCGTGCGTTTTCTCAAGAGCTTTCAGCAGCGAATCCGGATCAGATGAGACCGGTTGCTGGCTCTGACACTCCGCCAACTGCTCATCCGAGATCAGCCGCAGCTGAACGAGGTGACGGGCGAGCTCTTCTGTCGAGTCAAACTGCATTATTTGAGGGGAAGCAGTAATGGATGTGATGAGGATGTGATGAAATTGAGTGAGCAGCCGTGGTCCGCCTGCCGCTCAAAAAACTGGAATTGAATTGAACTGGCAAGAGTACGACAGGCCCTACGCGTTGCCAATGCCATGCCAGATAGTCCTTCCGGCGCAAACTCACGTTCACATCGAACCGGTTGGATTCATTCGTCACCAGAACGTTCGCATCAGGGGCGGCAGTATAAAAGGACCACCATGCTGGTTCGAGCGATTCTGCCTCGTTTCAGTACAGGAATGTTGAAATCTGTGGACGATCGCAGCCCTGGCAGGAATTTCAATCATTGGCACCGGAAAAACACAGCTCTGTCAATTCAGATCCGCAATTCGGCCGAATCGAACCTCCCCTCCCATGACAGTGCTCTGCCAGCGAATTGAGTCGCCTGGTCCGTCAAAATCAAACTGGACAATGTCGGCGCGCGACCCGCGGCGCAACCTCGTCGGCTCAAGTCCGAGCAGACGGCACGGGTTCTTTCCAGCCATATCGAATGCCTGGGCGAGCGAAACTCCGCCAACCGCAACTGCATGAGCAACGCAGACGTCGGTGAGGAGGCTTGACCCCGCCAGCAGCTGGTTCTGGCCGGCAATCACGATCCGTCCGTCTTCAAGAATCTCGACGTTTCCAGACGCCGCCCTGTACTTACCGGGCGGGCATCCCGCGAGGCCAGCCGCGTCGCAGGTGATCACGACGCTGGCCGTCGTTTTTGTGCGGATAATTGACCGGATGACCGACGGCGGCAGGTGGATTCCGTCGGTAATAATGCTCGCCATCAGTCGCGAGTCGCCTAACTGATCCCAGATGTAATTCGGATGCCGGCGGATTTGACCGTGAGCACCGTTGCCGAGGTGAGTGCTCAGACGGGCTCCCGCATCGACCGCCGCCTGAACCTCATCAGAGTTCGCGGCGGTGTGCCCGATCGCGATCGCGACGCCGGAATCGACAGCGTTTCGAATGAATTCCGGTGCCCCCCTGGATTCTGCGGCGAGCGTGACCAGGCGGATTCGGCCACCAGATGCGTCCTGCAGCTTTCGAAACTCGTCCCAGTCAGCCGGGCGAACGTGTTGCAAAGGGTGAGCTCCGCGCGGGCCGTCCTCACCGGAAATAAAGGGGCCTTCCAGGTGGCAGCCGGCAATCATCCGATCGACCCAGGCGTCCTGCTCACAGGCCCGACGAATCGCGGTGAATCCGTTGAAGAGCTCTTCATGAGACGCCGTAACCAGCGTTGGCAGCATCCGCGTGATGCCGGATTTGAAGTGCGGCTCGACCGTTGTGACCACTTCTTCCGGCGTCAGTCGAGCATTGCTGAACCAGATTCCGCCGTGCCCGTTGATCTGCAGATCGACCAGGCCCGGCCCGATCCACGGCCAGTCCTTCGCCGAGCCCGTTGGGGTGGCAGGTTCAACCGAGGCGATCCGATCGCCTTCAGTCGTAATCCGGACGGGTTCGCCCGTGTCGTAGCGCCGCCCGCGAAGTGTCAGTGTCACAGGAAACTCCTCACTACGATGAACACAACCGAGAACCGGGATCGTATCGAAAGTGCTGCCGTCTTTGCCATTTGCCCGGCGGAAGCATTTTTGTGAGGGATGAGTGATCCGCTCGCGCTTTCACAACGTCTGAGTGCACCCTAGAATCTTTCGACGCAACGAGCCGTTCGATCGCCTTCGCGTTCGAGAACGGACTGGCTCGACCTGAGACAACTGCAGGAGATTGCAATGCCCTGGGAAGCTGCCGGCTGGATGCTGTTGATCGTCGGGGGTGTGTTTTTTCTCGCCGCCGCGTTCCTCATTATTCGCTACTTCCAACTGTGGCTCCGAAGCTATGTGACGAAGGCAAAGATCGGCATGATCAGCCTGGTCTTCATGTCGCTGCGAAAAGTCAATCCGCACGTCATCGTTGACGCACGGGTGATGGCAGTTCAGGCGGGTCTGACCGACGTCACAACGCAGGCGCTGGAAGCTCACTTTCTGGCCGGCGGAAATATTCGGCGAGTCGTCCAGGCACTCATTGCCGCCCACCGGGCGAAGATCGCTCTGAACTGGGATACGGCAGCGGCAATCGACCTCGCTGGACGAAACATTCTTGAGGCGCTTCAGACAAGCGTGAACCCAAAGGTCATCGACTGCCCCGACCCTCGACGCGGCGGCCGGAAAACTCTGGATGGCGTTTCCAAAGACGGCATTCAGCTGAAAGCCCGAGCCCGCGTCACCGTGCGGACCAATCTCAGCCAGTTGGTCGGGGGAGCGACAGAAGAAACCATCATCGCCCGAGTCGGCGAGGGAATTGTTTCCGCAATCGGTTCCAGCCAGTCTCACAAGGAAGTGCTTGCGAATCCGATGCTGATTGCCCGAGCGGTGCTCGAAAAGGGCCTCGATTCTCAGACGGCCTACGAAATTATTTCGATCGACATTGCCGACATCGACGTCGGAGAAAACATCGGAGCCCGTCTTCAAGCCGATCAGGCGGAAGCGGATATGCGGGTCGCGCGGGCGAAAGCGGAAGAGCGTCGCGCGATGGCCGTCGCTGCTGAGCAGGCTGGGAAGGCGAAAACCGTCGAGAACCGCGCTGCCGTTGTGCTTGCCGAAGCCGAAGTTCCGCAAGCTCAGGCCGACGCGTTTCGTAGAGGCAGCTTGCGGGCTAAAAGCTGAAAGTTCGACCGGGTTGAAATTTCGGCGACAAACCTCGACCGCTTGCGTTGTGATTTCCTGCCGGCTTGCGAGCAATTCAAAACGCATGTTTTTCCGGCGAACAGAATCACGAATCCGAGTCTGGCAAGTAGATTCCCGAAAACTTCCGCCAGCTCGCGTTGCTTGGAGTGCGTAATCACGGTCCCACGATTCGTTGCGCCTGCAACGGAATCCCGCCTGTGTGGGCGATACCGGGATTCGTAAGCCAGAGCGGAAAATCTCTTCCAAATCCCGGTTAGACAGTTGTCCCAGGCAAGTGGCGAAACCGAGAATACAGGCGTCTGCATTGCGTGTTGAGGCGTCGCCGATTCTTCACTACGATTTCAGATTCTCCGCTGAGCCATTTCGATCCCTCGCTGGCAACGCGGTCCACTCAATCCACATAAGAGTTTCGCATGAGCGATTTAATGTCTTTAGAACTGACATCTCAGCAGCGTGAAATCCTCGTTCGAGGACTTCGGTACGTTCGAAGTTCCGTCATGCTGACAACGCAGGACCCGACTCCCGAGCTGGATCAGGCCCGTTCCGACGAACTGCGACAACTTGCCGAATTGACCGCGATCCTGAAAGGCGAGGCAGTGACACAGGAATCGTCCGTCTAAACTTCGCAGCGACAATGACAAAAAAGCCCTCCAGGATTTGGAGGGCTTTTTTTGCAGGTATTCCCGTTGGACGAACGGATCATTCGCTGGTTTCGTCGTTCCCCTTGAAAAGTTTGCGATTGAGACGAGGCAGGAATGGCGTCCAGCTTGATCCTCCGCTGGGGTCCTCGCCGATCGTTCGGGCAAACTCATGGACTTTGGCGTCCAGATTGTCGAGGAAGTGCAGAACGATCGCCTCGGGAGTCATGGGCAGACGCGGGCTGCCGTGTTCGTAGCTTCCATGATGGCTCAGGATCATGTGTTTCAGGCGGAGTTCGATCTCTTTTGGAAACGTCTCACCGGAAAGCTGTTCCATCTCGGCGATTTTCTCCGTGACCATTTCAACGGCGATTGACATGTGGCCGAGAAGCTGTCCCTCGTCGGTGTACACGAATGCGTTTTCGAAGTTCATTTCCCGGACCTTGCCAAGGTCGTGCAGGAACACCCCGGCCAGCAGCAAACTGAGGTCGACAGCCGGATACAGATCGGCGATCCGCACCGCCACTTCCAGCATGTTCGTAATGTGCTCAACCAGTCCGCCGGGATAAGCGTGGTGAGCTTTCACGCCGGCTCCCGACTGAGCCAGCTTCGTGATGAGCGGATCGTCGATGAGAAAGCATTCCATGAGCCCGCGGACGGCCGGGTCTTCAATACTCAGGAGGATTTCCTTCATGCGGATCAGAAGTTCTTCGACGTTCTTTTCCGGCCGCAGTTCGAAGTCCTCAAGGTTCAGCGTCGCTGCATCGACTTTGCGAATGTGTGTGAGAATGATCTGCAGGCCGTTCTGGTAGAGCTGACATTTCCCGCGGACGGCGACGAAATCTCCGGCATCAAACTCAGCACAATGAGCCTCGGCCACGTTCCACATCAGACCACTGATGGTCCCGGTCTTGTCGCGGAGCTGTGAAAGAAGATAAAGGTCAGCGTTGCGGTTGGCCCGGAGCTGTTTCTCAGAAAGAAGGTACGTTTCGTCGATCTGGTCTCCATCCTTGAGCTCGCCAACAAACTGCCTGGGCATGAAACACTCACAATCTAACGGGCCGTGAGCCCGAACGGGACGTCAAAGAAACAGACACGCAGAGTATCGTAGCAGCTGCTCAGAGGGTGGCCACGCCAACGATTCAAGCCCCTGGACCAGCCAGCTTCTTCCGGTGCTGCAGAGAAAAAACGACCATCGGACAGGAGTGAAGTCGTTGTTGCCTCAACTTCCTCTCAACCTTCGTTGAGAGCCTTCAGTATATCCTGCACAGCTTTCCGCCCGTCGCCGTACAGCATCATGGAGTTGTCCATTGCGAACAGCGGATTGGGGATACCGGCAAAGCCTGGACTTAAGCTCCGCTTGATCACGACAACCATGCGGGACTTATCGGCATCGATGATCGGCATGCCGGCGATCGGGCTGTCCGGGTCGGTGCGGGCGAGCGGATTCACAACATCGTTAGCACCAAGAACGATCGTCACATCGACGGTGTCCATCGTCGGATTAATGTGGTCCATCTCGACCAGCGACTCGTACGGCACGTCGGCTTCGGCGAGCAGCACATTCATGTGACCTGGCATGCGGCCAGCAACGGGATGGATGGCGAATTCCACCTGGATCTGCCGTTCGACAAGAGCCTTTCGTAAATCGCTCACAACATGCTGAGCCTGCGCAACGGCCATCCCGTAGCCGGGTACGATGACGACCCGGCTGGCCACTTCCAGCAGCATGGCCACTTCTTCGGGCGATGTCGATTTGACGTTCACGTAAACTTCGTCGGCGTCCGGAGCCGCCTTGCCGCCGCCCATCTTTCCGAACAGGACGTTCGCCAGAGAACGGTTCATCGCAACGCACATCAGCCGCGTCAGAATCAGTCCCGAGGCTCCGACAAGTGAGCCTGCGATAATCAGAACGGTGTTTGACAGTACGAATCCCGTCGCCGCTGCCGCGATTCCCGAGTACGAATTCAAGAGAGCGATGACGACCGGCATGTCTGCTCCGCCGATCTGCACGACCAGAGAAATGCCAAGCAGCAGCGCTCCTGCAACGACCACCCAGTAGGCCAGGTTGCGGTATTCTGGATCACTGACCACAACCCAGGACATTCCCAGGCAAGCCAGCACGAGGAGGGCATTGACAAGGTGGTGCGCGGGAATTTCGATCTTATCGAGAGCCCGGATCTCCTTCAGCTTGCCCCACGCGATGAGGCTTCCGGAAAACGTAATCGCTCCGATGAGACCCGTCGCCGCGGTAGCAATCAGCTCGTTGTCAGATGTTGTCTGGCCGATCGCGAGCGTGGCTCCCGCAACAAGAACCGAGGCCGCTCCACCAAACCCGTTAAAGAGGGCCACCATCTCAGGCATGCCCGTCATTTGAACCCGGATGGCAAAGGCGGCTCCAATCACGCCTCCGATGGCGATGCCGATTGCGATCGGCATCAGCCCCAGATCCGTCCGGGCAAGCACGGTGACGACAACCGCAACGAACATTCCCAGAGCGCCGAGCAGGTTGCCCTGCACCGCTGTCCGCGGCCGGGTCAGACCTTTCAGCCCAAGAATGAACAGCACGGCTGAGATCAGATATCCCAGTTCAACCAGATTCGGACTCACGTCATTTTCCTTCGTCTATCGTCCGCCGGAGCGGAAACAACCACTGCGAAACCAGCTCAACCGAACTCACATTCCGCGTGGCGACTTCTTTTTCTGAAACATGCCGAGCATTCGATGCGTCACCATAAAACCTCCAACCACGTTGATCGTGGCGAGGGCAACAGCAAGTGTGCCGAGGATCATTGCAGCCTGTCCGCTGGCTCCGGCGGCAAGCACCCCTCCAACGAGTGCGATCCCCGAAATCGCATTTGAACCCGACATCAGCGGCGTATGCAGAGTCGGCGGAATCTTGGCGATGATCTCAACGCCGATAAAAATTGCCAGAATGAAGATGCCCAGCAGGAGCATCAGAGTACTCGGCCCTGCCGACGTCGACGCGGGAACAATTCCCTCGACCGAGTCCGTGACGGCCAGAACAAAAGCGACAGTTGTCATTTTATTTCTCCCCGTCGAATTTCGACGGCAAACTGATTTCGATGCGACACGAGTTACGTTTCTACTTAGCCGTTTGTCCGGAATCCTGTTCAGGCGACGTTTCTTCTGACGCGGTATCCGCGTTCTCGTCAGCTGGAGCGGCGGCGACCGGTTCGTTCTCTGAAGCCGAGCTTTTCGTTGATGCTTCTGCTGAAGGCGGAGTCAGCCCGAGGGCCTCTCTGACTCGCGGGTTGACGACGGCGCCGCCGCGAGTGACCAGTGTGTCCCGCACGATTTCGTCTTCCGACTCGCCGTCGAGAGCGTTCTCTTTCTGCAGGTGCAACAGAAACGTCACAACGTTTTTCGCGTACATCTGGCTGGTGTGATACGGCACCGTGGCCGGCAGATTGATCGTTCCGTCGATCGTGACGCCATGCTCGACAATCACCTCGTTCGCCTTCGTGAGCTCGCAATTGCCACCCTGTTCGGCGGCAATGTCGACGATGACCGATCCGGGCGGCATTCCTTTGACCATTTCTTCGGTGACCAGGATCGGAGCCTTCCGGCCGGGGACCGCGGCCGTCGTGATGATTACATCGCTATCGGCGATCTGTTTCGTCATCGCTTCTCGCTGCTTGCGGTAAAACTCCTCGTCCATCTGTTGAGCGTAACCGCCGGACTGTTTGTCCTCGCCACTCTTGACGAGATTCAGCTCCAGGAATTTCGCTCCCAGGCTGAGAACCTCTTCCTTCACGGCGGGGCGGATGTCGTAAGACCAGACGACGGCTCCGAGTCGTTTCGCCGTGGCAATTGCCTGAAGCCCCGCAACGCCGGCACCGAGCACAAAAACGCGACCGGGTGTAATCGTTCCGGCCGCGGTCATCATCATGGGGAACATTCGAGGCAACAGCGTCGCAGCAGTCAGCACGGCCTTATAGCCAGCGACGGAGGCCATCGACGAGAGCACGTCCATGCTCTGTGCGCGCGTAATTCTCGGCAGAAGCTCA
Source organism: Planctomycetota bacterium (assembly GCA_027623235.1). Taxonomy (GTDB): domain Bacteria; phylum Planctomycetota; class Planctomycetia; order Planctomycetales; family Planctomycetaceae; genus JAQBVJ01. The sequence goes on along the minus strand of JAQBVJ010000022.1, from coordinate 60,874 downwards.
AGGGCGAAAATGCTGACACCACGTCCCGCCAGGTTCTGCATAATCTCCGGCTGGCCGAGCGGATCGCACATCCCGATCAGAGTCTGCCCGTCCCGCAGGAGCTTGAAGTCCTCGGCACCGGCGTGACGATTCGCACCGGCGGCTCGCACCTGGCAGACAATGTCGGCTCTCTGAAACACCGCCTCGCGCGTGTCGATCAGTTCGGCCCCGAGCCGGGCGTATTCGTCGTCGAGGTAGCCGGCCCGAGTCCCTGCCGCGCGCTCGACGAGAACGTCAAATCCAGCCTTCGCGAGCACAGCAACCTGAGCGGGAACGAGCGCGACTCGACGTTCTCCGGGGAAGCTTTCTCTGGCAACTCCAACAATCTTCCTGGGAGCATCCTGCGTCACGCGTCAGTTCTCCGGCAGTTCGCTGTCACTGCAGTTTCTTGTCTTTTTTGAACGAGCCCGGAACTCCAACTGGCCGGGCGTCGGTCGCTCGCCGAATTCGCCGGCGGGCAAATGGAGCGGGAGAGCGACCCGGTCCACAACATCCTCTCAATGAGTCGGAGTATGGCATCTCGCCTGGTCATCGCAAGCGAGCGGAAAACAGGGAGGGGCTCACACACCGCCACAAAGACGCAAAGGAGAAAATCGGTCTTTCCCGCGACACGTCGCGGCTTCGTGCCTATGTGTGAGAAAAAGACGCTCGTCCACCGGCAGCGGAGAAGTCGAATTCGCTGCTATTCCTGATGGCTTTCGCCTGTCGGTGTTTTCTTCCTCGCGACGCCTTCCGCGATCGCAGCTTCGGCAACGGCGTTCGCGACAGCCGGCGCCACTTTTCGATTGAACACGCTCGGAATGATGTAGTGAGGTGTGAGTTCTTCGTCACTGATCACGCTGGCGATGGCGACGGCCGCGGCCCGTTTCATTCCATCCGTGACCGTGCGGGCCCGCACGTCGAGCAGACCGCGGAACAGGCCGGGGAAACACAACACATTGTTAATCTGATTGGCGTAATCCGACCGGCCAGTCGCCACGACTCGGGCATACGGTTCGACAAGCTCTGGGGCAATTTCCGGATCGGGATTGGCGAGCGCGAAGACGATTGCGTCACTGGCCATGCTCTGAACATCCTCAACCGAAACCAGACCCGAGGCAGAAACGCCGATGAAAACGTCCGCTCCGCGCATCGCATCGCTGAGTGATCCTTTCTCCCGACCTGGATTCGTGTTCTCGGCGATCCAGTCTTTGACCGGGTTCATCCGCTCGGTGCGGCCCTGATAAATCGCCCCGGTCCGGTCGCAGACGACAATCTGCTCGACACCGCTCTGCTTCAGAAGTCGAGCGATGGCCATGCCGGCCGAGCCGGCGCCGCTCATGGCAACTCGAATGCCCTCCGGAGCCTTGTCGACGACTTTCAGTGCATTGGTCAGTGCGGCGAGCACGACGATCGCCGTGCCGTGCTGATCGTCGTGAAAAACGGGGATGTTGAGTTCCGCGTCAAGTCGACGTTCAATCTCGACACAACGCGGCGAAGAGATGTCTTCCAGATTGATCCCGCCAAATGTCGGGGAGATGTATTTGACCGTGTTGACGATCGCGTCGACGTCCTGCGTGTCGAGACAGATCGGAAACGCGTCAACCCCGGCAAACTCTTTAAACAAAAGTGCTTTGCCCTCCATGACCGGCATGGCCGCCTTCGGCCCGATGTCACCCATCCCAAGCACTGCCGAGCCGTCCGTAACAACCGCCACGGTGTTTCGCTTGATCGTCAGGTTGAACGCAGCATCCTCGTCTTCGTAAATCGCCTGGCACACCCGCGCGACGCCCGGCGTATAGGCCATCGAGAGGTCGTCTCGCGTCTTGACGGAGACCTTCGAATTCACCTCGATCTTTCCACCAAGGTGCATCAGAAAAGTCCGGTCGGAAACATTGAGCACTTCGACCGACGGCACTTCACGGATCCTCGCAACGATCGCCTCACCGTGAGCGACGTCGCTCGTGTTGACCGTAAAGTCGCGTGTGATCATCCCGCCGCGAACCTCAACGATGTCGACGGCACCGATGTAGCCATTGGACTCGCCGATCAATGACGTCAGTCGACCAAGCAGTCCCGCTTCGTCGGGATAGCGGAGCCGCAGTGTGATCGCGTACGACGGGCTGGGGATTTTCATACTGGCATCCATTGTGGAGAACGTGCAGATTCGTGCAGCGGCCGGATTCTGCCCGTACGAATTCCGATTTGCAACGAGCAGCCGCAGTGAAACGAGCAGCCGCAGAGGACTGTGCGACGACACAGAGTGCCGTGCCACAATTTTTAAGCAATCACGTCGTGCACGACGTTGCCATGCACATCGGTCAGCCGGAAGTCGCGGCCGGCGTAGCGATAGGTCAGCCGCTCATGGTCGAACCCCATGAGGTGCAGGATCGTCGCGTGAAGATCGTGAACGTGAACTTTGTTCTCGACGGCTTTGTATCCGAACTCGTCGGTGGCTCCGTAAATCGTTCCGCCTTTCACGCCTCCGCCGGCCATCCACATGGTGAAGCCGTGGTGGTTGTGGTCCCGCCCGTTGATCTTGCCGGCGTTGGAGCCCTTCTTCGGCAGCTCAACCGCCGGCGTCCGACCGAACTCACCTCCCCACAGAATGAGAGTGTCCTGGAGCAGACCCCGCTGTTTGAGGTCGCCGATCAAAGCGGCGATCGCCATGTCACATTCCCCGGCAAGCCGACGATGGTTGACCTCGATGTCGTCGTGGCTGTCCCACGGCTGGCCAGCTCCGTGCCACACCTGGACGTACCGCACGCCACGCTCGACAAGTCGCCGCGCGATCAGAATCTGCCGCGCCTGAGTTCCCGGTCCGTACGCATCCTGAATGTGCTTCGGTTCGCGCGAGACGTCGAACGCCTCGGCCGCTTCCATCTGCATTCGGTAGGCCAGCTCGAAGGACTGGATCCGCGATTCCAGCTTCTCGTCGTTCTGCCGTTTCTCCAGGTGCTTTCGGTTGAGCTTCTCAAGCAGATCGAGCTGTCGACGCTGCTCGGTCCGACTGACTCGCGAGTTGCGGATATTCTCGATCAGCTTCTCAATCTGCGTGGACTTCGTGTCGATGTGAGTTCCCTGAAAGATGCCCGGCAGAAATCCGGCCTGCCAGTTCTGCGACTCCTGAATCGGATAGCCGCCGGGACACATCGCGACGAAAGCCGGCAGGTTCTGATTCTCTGTCCCCAGTCCCCAGGTCAGCCACGAGCCGACGCTCGGTCGGATCAGACGCGCGTCGCCGCAGTTCATCAGCAAGAGAGACGGCTCATGATTCGGCACATCCGCGTGCATCGACCGGATGATCGCCATCTCGTCAACATGCTGAGCGGTGTGCTTGAAAATCTCGCTGACCGGAATGCCGCTTTCGCCATATTGCTTGAATTTGTACGGCGACGGAAAGAGGTTGCCCGTCGGACGTTCTGTCCGCAGATTGCCGCCCGGCAGAGGCTTGCCGGCCATTTCCTGGAGCTGCGGTTTTGGATCGAACGTGTCAACGTGCGATGGTCCACCGTTCATAAAGAGGTGGATAATGTGCTTCGCCCGTGGCTCGAAATGAGGTTTCTTCGGCAGCAGCGGATTGCCGGACTCGCTCGCTTCGCTGGTGGCCAGATCCGCCAGCGCGAGAGCTCCGAACCCCATGCCGCAACGGGTGAGCATTTCGCGTCGACTTGGCAGAAGTTCTGGCGGGAGAGGCATCGAAAACGCTCGCTGACATTAATGAAAAGGGCTCGTGCAAAGACACGAAGCCGCAAAAAGTGAGTCACTGCGGCACGGCCTTCCCGGCTGTGAGTCGCAAGAGTACTCATGGGCATCCTGCCACTTTTTTCAACCGCTCATGCTACTTCAAAAACCGACGCAGAACATTCGATGTGATTTTCGAGACGGCATCGTCGACGAGGATCGAGCTCGGCCAGGTGATTGAACCCGCCGCGAATGTCGCGCCGCCGGACGCCGTTTCGTAGATCGACATGTCCGCTCCGCCGCCGTCGGCATTGAGCCCCTGCGCGAGAAGCTTTGTGCCCGGCGGTGAACTGGCCGAGATCTTGTCCGTCTCGTGGCCGGAGGCTCCGCCCGGAATTCGTTCGTGGAGAGACTCGTGGCCGAACTGGTCGCCGTTCTGCAGGTTGGTTCCCTCGAAGACCCAGTGGGAATCGTCGCGGACCTCGTACGGAGCGGCCGTCATGATGCCTCGCGGATCGTAGACAACTCCCAGCAGATTCGATTCTGACTCGTGCCGCAGATGAAAGCGGCTTTCGAATTTCGTGCCTGGCTCGCTGAGAACACTGTCGTCCTCGTTTCGATAGATGCAGGTCTTTTCGTCGAGAAACTCAACATCGCAGTTGAGGCCGTTGCCACCGAGATAAACCAGTCGCCCGCCCTGATTGTGAACCCAGTTTTTGACAGTCTCATACATCTGCTGCGACCAGTACTCGGGGTGAGTGCTGATGACGAGAACTTTGTAGCGGCTCAGATCGAGCCCGCCGAAATGCAACTGCGACTCGGCGTAGTAGTCGTAGCCAAAGCCCTCCCGTTCCATCCATCCGAGCAGCCGCCATTCGGCCGCGGCCAGGTGGCAGCCTGTTCGACCGACGATCGGATCGTTGACCCGTGTCACTTCCGGAATCGAGTTGATCGGTTCCGGCCGGTCGAATGACAGCGGGGCGTAATCCTGCGTGTCATAGTTGTGGTGGTCCGGGTCGGTATACCGTTTCAGTTCGAGCCGTGAATTGACCGTCGGGGTCGGCGGCAGCTTGTCTGGATGAATGTAGTTGCTTCGTCCGCCGAAACTGTTGTACGCGTTCCAGGTGATGTCCGAGGCGAGAACGGCGATCGGCTCAGTGGGTTCCGCCGGAGCCACGACCCACGGGAACGAGAAGAACGCACCGGACTCACCCTTCGCATGAAAGAAGTACAGGCCCGACTTCTCAGGAGCTGTCTGGTACTGCTTGTGATGAGGGCTCGTGTAGCCGAACTTGTTCCACTCAACGCCGGTTTGTGAGTAGTCGCCGTCGGGAGTGATCTGAACCGTCGCCCGCGGACCGTGCTCATCAAACCAGCCGATCGACCGAACCAGTTCCTTCTCCCACCCGTACCGCCAGAGCGAAAGGTGGTACTGCTCGGGCGAGTGGACACGGAATTCCGATCGCTCCCCCGACTTCGCGTACTTCGGCCACGCGTACCCCAGCAGGCAGTCATCGAGAAGTCGAAAGTGGACTGGCTCGTGGTCGTCACGAATCTCCACGTCGACAACCCTGGCTCCATAGCCCGGTCGGTTGAGCGTCACTTTCCACGTCCCTTGCTCAAGGTCAACTCGCACAGAACCATCCGCAAGAGATCGTGCAGCGTGGTACGTGCGGCTGTTTTCAAAGAGCAGGCTGACCTCGGGAATGGCCACGTATCGGTCATCACTCACAAATCCAATTAACATCAGACGCCTCGCTTTACTCGGACATGGCAGACTGAACATCAGATACTTGACGTCATTAACAGATCACAAATGTCACAACCTGTTATGTTGATTCAGAAAAAAGGCAGTCTTTCAGGGAATGCCTGATGTTTTTTTTCCCCGTAAATCAATAGGCTCCGCCCGCGACTGGGCTCGTTGTGTCCAGGTCGCTTTGTCGTAACAACGTAATGAGTGATGTTGAATCCAGCTGTGCAGGTCTAGCTGGAACTTTTGTGGCCCTCCCCCGGGCAGAGACAGTCCGACGGAGAAGTGGTCCTTGTGGCCGCGGTGACCGCCAGGCAGAAACGGTTCCAGGGGAGGGTCACCTTTTTGCGCTGTCACGTTGCCCCTTCCTGATCCGTGCTTTCTCCCAGTTGCGGAACTTCGGCCTTGTCGTTGATGTGGAGTCCGTCGATCAGCTCCTGTCGCTGAGCGTGCATGGTCTCGTCGAACAACGTGAGAACGTCCAGCGCTTTGTCGCGGGACGTGACCAGACCGATGATGAGGTACTGCCCCAGCGCCATGCCGTAACAGATCCACCCGGGTCCGCCTGGTGCAATTGTGGCGAGAATGGCAAACACGGGTGAGGACCGGTTGAGGTGCAGGCACACGAACCCCTTCGTGACCACCCACCATTGAATCTTGATTTGTGGCCACCATTTCAGCTTTCGGTCGAATTGAATTTTCGGCGGGCCATTATGGATGACAGCGAAGAGTTCCTGATCGGGCATCATCTGAATCACCCCGATCGCGAGCATGACGCGCAGGCCAAGCAGCAGCCATCCAGAGTCATCGTCTCTGACCTGGAGTTCGGACGCAGCGGCCTCGTCATCGTCACGCGTGACTTTGCCCTTCGAGTCGTCCGCCCGTTTTTCGTATCGCGCCTGCACGACGGGTTCGACCCACGGGAAAATTGTGCTCTCCATATTCTGCGTCGCGAGCAGCAGCAGGATCGCCCCGCGAAACCATTGCTCAAGATCTTTTTCCAGTTCCGCGTCGAGCGTTTCGACTTTCAGCACGCGGCGGGTGAGCGACCGAAAAATCGGGACGGCGATGAGGCCGACCAGGAACCGCGTGATTGGCCGGAGAATCGGTCGCAGCAGCGAGACATCCATGAAGAATCGGAAAAAACTCAACACTGCGGAGATTCCTCAGAAGTGATTTCCGATGGCGAGCTGTTTCCGTTCGCCGCGAAGCATGCCGCGCGGGACCGATCAGTCAACGTAGAGAAACTCGTTTGAGTTCAGCAGGACATGGCACAGGTCGACGAGCGCGTGCATGGGAATCCCGGTTTTCGTCGTGCCGGTTCCCCCTTCGATTTCGAGGTGATTCTCAGAGCCGGATGAGTCGAGTCCGGCTTTTCCACTGGAGTTGAAGTTCCAGACTCCGGCGAGATCCGAATTCGATGCACGATGAATCGCCAGTTCCTCAACGGTGAGTGTCCTGCGTGAAAGTCGAACGTCATCGATCAGTCCGTTCCAGCGAGCTCGTTGCGATCCGTCGCGGTCTCCGATGACGACGCCGAGCTTCGGCCGGAAGTCGCCGATCGCTTTATGGGTGACAAAGGCAGCTTGAAGCGGGCTCGCTGCCTGTGACAGATCCTTCATGTAAAACCGGACGCCCGTCTGATTTGTGTCCTGAATGTCGACCGACACGGCGACGTAGTACGGTTTTCCAAGTTCCGGCCGCAGATTGGACGCGATGACTTCGTACTGAGGTTTGTCCTCAGTCGGAACCTGGCCGACCAGTTGCAGGATCAGGTTCCGAGGCTGGTAGCCGGACTTCTCACTGGTGACGCCGAAGTTCCAGCCGCGATTGGCAGAGTTGCCGTCCCAGTGGGAAACGATCGTACGGACATTGGCACTGGGATAAAGCGAGTCGAGCTGGATGATGGCCTCGATGGTGAAGTCCGCATCCGGCAGCGACTCGTGATACGGAACCCGCCACAGCGTCGATTCTTTTTCGTCGATCCGCACAGCCGGACTGTCCGTCGCTTCGAGCCGTTCCCGTGTGGCGGCTGAATCGGCTCCGAGAGCGGAAAGGCTGTTCAAATACGAAACGGCTCCGGTGAGTTCCGTCTCGCTGGGCGATCGTCCGTAAACGATCTGCCAGGCGGCGGTGGCAGCTCTCTCGCTGGCCTCGCCGTTTTTCATCGCGCCTGCCAGCGAGTCAACCCGCTTCGCCAGCGCGGTCGATCGCGCGAGCATCCAGTCGCCGTTAATCATGAGCAAAGCCTGCGTCGGCGTCGTAGTGACGCTGCGGTTTACGGTGCTGTTAAACCCGTCCGCTGCGTCGAAGGAGCTCAACAGAGGATCCGGATCGTTGCGGATAATCTTCGAAAAGATCGATCGGCGAGGTGCCTTCGCGTCGACAGACGGGCCACCCGACTTGAGGTCAAGCTCCCCCGACGCGGCCAGCATGGCATCGCGAATCTGCTCGGCCTGAAGTCGGTGAATATCGCACCGCCACCGCAGCCGGTTCTGCGGGTCGAGCTTCGTCGCCGTTTTCTCGTCCGGATGCGAAGCGGATTGCCGGTACGTTGCCGATCGGCAGATCAATCGGTGCATCGTCTTGAGGCTCCACCCCTGTTCGACAAAGTACGACGTCAGCCAGTCGAGCAGTTCCGGGTGCGACGGTTTTTCTCCGAGCCGACCGAAGTCGCTCGCCGTCGCGACGAGCCCCGTCCCGAAATGACCGAGCCAAATCCGATTCACAGCGACGCGGGAAGTGAGCGGGTTCTCGGCAGTTGTCAGCCAGCGGGCGAGCGTGCTCCGGCGACCGGTCGAATCCGGCGCCGCTTCAATCGGACTGACGACGGCCGGATTCGGATCCAGCAGCGACAGATAGCCGGGCGCGACATCGATTTTCCGGCCGGGGATAAAAGTCTTCGCCGGAGTGGCAGCCGCATCCGTCACTGCGAATGCAACAGGCAACGGAGTCGGCTTCAGCGAATCAAATTCCGCCAACTGACTCTTAAGGCTGTCGATTTTCTTTTGGTGTTCCTCGCTCGACTTGACTTGCGAGAACTCAAAATAGATCTGCCGATTGACCAGGTCCATGAGCTGCCGGTCGAGAGCGGACCACTCAGAAGACGGCTTGCCTGCGATAACGCGAATGTCCGGTGGGAATTTTTCGACGGCCAGCTGTCGAGCCTTCGCGTTGTAAGGAGCTTCCAGCGTTGTCATCTGCTCACGAATCTCCTTTGTCTTTTCCTGCCAGATAGCGAGCTGTTTTTCGTAGGCCTCTTTCTGCTCGCGTGTTCCTATCGGCATTTCGTCGCGTGGAAGGATCGACGAGAAGAACGCCTGAAAACGAAAATAGTCGCGACGCAGAATCGGGTCGAACTTGTGGTCATGACACTTCGCACAACCCATTCCCAGGCCAAGAAAAACCTCGCCGCTGACATCGGTGAGCTCGTCCATAATCGCCGTCCAGTGAGTCCGGACGTCACGCTGGTTGTACTCGTAAAGGTAAAGTCGCCAGTACGCGGTGGCGGTGACCGAATCCGGATCGTCAGGGGCGAGTTCATCGCCGGCGACCTGTTCCTGCACGAACTGGTCGTACGGCTTGTCTTCATTAAAAGAGCGAATGACATAATCGCGGTAACGCCACAGCGTCGGGCGAAAATCGTCTTTGCGATAACCGTCCGATTCGGAAAACCGGACGAGGTCGAGCCACTGCCGTGCCCAGCGCTCGCCGTAGCGCGGGCTGCCCAGCAGTCGTTCGACGAGTTTTTCGTAGGCGTCCTGCGAGTCGTCTTTGAGAAACGTATCGACCTCTTCGGCCGTCGGCGGCAGTCCGATCAGGTCGGCGTAGAGCCTGCGGATGAGAGTCCGCCGATCTGCTTCGGGAGCCGGCTTCAGCCTGCTCTCGTTGAGTTTCCTCAGAATGAAATGGTCGATCTCGTTCCGAGCCCAGTCGCTTCCACTCTCCGGGACTGGCGGTTTCACAACGGGCTGAAACGACCACCAGGCACGGTCTTCATCGGAAAACTGCTCCTGAGCAACACGTACGGCTTCGCCAGCCTCCGGCCAGAAGGCTCCTGCCGCGACCCATGACTCGAGAAGTTTGATGTCCGCCTCCGGCAGCTTTCCGGCTGGGGGCATTTCGAGAGACTCGTAGCGAACGGCTTCGATCAACAGACTCTCGTCCGGTTTGCCAGGAACGATCGCCGCACCCGACTCGCCGCCTTTCAGCAGACTGCCGTGCGAGACCAGCCGCAATCCGCCTTTTTCTTTTTTCTCACCGTGACATTTGAAACAGTGCTCGGCCAGAAGCGGGCGGATCTTCGACTCGAAGAATTTCCCCTGCGCCTTCTCATCCGGCGCGTCGGCCGCGCTGGCCGGCTGCCAGGAAAACGCCGTGACAACAAGAAGGGCAAACAGCAGGCGGAATTTCGTGAGCATGCCACGGACCGGTCTGAAAGGAATGGCGGCGGAATGAGTGAGGAAAAATGAGTATACCCGCCCCGCCGACGATCCTGAATCGCGGCTACTCGATGAGGCCGCGTTCTTTCAAGAAGCCGCTGACTCGAAGAACTGTCAGCAGACACACGACCGCCTGGACCGTCAGCACGATTAGCCAGTCTCGCACCATGCCTCGCCTGGCGTTTCCATCAAGCGACTGCTGAGTGGTCGCCGATTTCGGCTGGTTCCACGCCGCAGCGCCGACCCAAAGTGCCATCGGCATCAGAGGAATCCACAGCCGTGCCGCCTCGCCCGAGTTCTTGCCGGTCAGCCAGAGCAGGCCCCAGACCGTCCCCACAGCGAGAGTCACTGCGCTGTGCGGACAACCAGACGCCCGGCTCTGCCCTGATGCGGACTCGGCATCAACCGCTGACCCTCGTCGAGAAAACAGCATCAACGACACCGGGACGCCAATCGCCAGCACAAGCTCAACGGGGTTGACCAGCAGCCACCCGAGCCAGGACCTGGGCGAGACCTCGTAAAAGCGTGCGTGGTTGGCGTAGTTCAGTTGCCAGACTCGTGGCAGGTTCAAGTCCCAGACGATCGCGACAAGTGTGGTCAGAACGGCGAAGCTGACGAAGCCACCCAATGCCGGTTTCCAGTGCAGTTTCGCCGACCACCGCAGCTGAGTAGCCATGGCGGATCGTTCCGTTGCCGCTTCGCTGCTGACTTCGACTGACGGCGTGCGGAAGAGCAGCACCGACGCCAGAACTGCAATCGCTCCGGACGGCAGGAAGGCGAGGCTGCAGAACAGGCCGAGCCACCCGATCAAACCGGCAAGAGCTCCCAGCACAAGCGGCGTCAGTGAGGAGTTCCGGATCGAAGCGGCGCGGACGGCGTACAGCCAGGTGCAGACGAGCAGGCTGGACCCGAATGAAAACAGCACGTCCGACTTCGGGATGAAAATTGCCAGAGCCGGAAGGAGCGGCCAGAAGCTGACCATTCTCCACGCCGTTTCCCGGTCAAGGGTCAGTCGGATCAGAAGAAAAAGCGGCACGACGACGGCGACGCCAGCAAGCTGAGTCAGCATCGCGGCGAGCCAGATGACCGACTCGCCGCGGCGCGAAAGTGCGCGCGGCGTCCCGGCCGTTTTTTCACGAATAAAGTCGAAGCCTTCTGCCGCTGACTCTGGCATCACAGCTTCCGGCAGCGAGGCCAGGCTCGGTGCCATCTCGGCGAGGCGGATCAGCCCACGGAACAGAACGACCAGTCCAGGCGGATGAGTTCCCTCGTGAAGAACGTCGCCTTCCCGCACGATTGATTCATAGTCGCGTAGAAATTTCGTCGTGTCGTCAACTTCGAATTCGGCTTTGTAGAAGTACCCCGACGAACTGGGGTAGTACATGACGAAGGGAATTTTTGCAGAGTCCCACCCCGACGGCGGAGTTTCCTGAACGGCGTGCAGCCAGCCGAAGCCCGCTGCGATCAGAGCGAGGAGCCAGCCAGCGAGCTCTGTGCGAGTCGCGGCTGCAATCTGCTTCGATCCTGCCCAAGCGACCAGCGCGAACACGGCGAAGAAGATCGCTGCCTGGATCGCACCGAGCAGTGCGAGCGTGCCGCTTTCCTGTTCGATGCGGTCCCAGGTCCACTCGCCGGAAATCCCCAGCGGGATGTCCGTGAGCCAGAACATTCCAATCGAAAACGCGGCCGCCGCGAAAATGATCAGGCGAGCTCGCAAAGACATCACTGGCTACTCGCAGCGAAATGTTGCGGCTTACTGAAAGTCGGTCGGGTTGCCGAACATTCCGCCACCGCCTGACGGAGAGCCAATGCCGCCCCGCAGATCTTCGCGCGGTTTCCGATTCGCCTGAGCTGCCTGGAAGTCGGCTTCCGAGGCCGCTTCCGCAGCAATGCGCGGGTCCTCAGAGAGTGCCTTCAGTGAGAGACTGACTCGTTTCTTGTTGCCGTCAAACTCGAGGACTTTCGCGGTGACTTCCTGGCCAACGCGGACAACGTCGGTCACTTTGTTGACTCGCTTGTGATCGATCTCGCTGATATGGACCAGGCCTTCGATGCCCGGTTCCAGTTCCACGAATGCACCGAAATCAGTCGCCCGAGTGACCTTGCCCTGAACCGTTGATTCGGCAGCGTACTTGTCTGCGGCAAGGACCCACGGATTCTGCGTGAGCTCCTTCATGCTGAGGCTGATTTTCTTCTTGTCCTTTTCGACCTTCGCGACTTTGACGGTGACTTCCTGGCCCTCGCTCAATACCTCGTTCGGGTGCTTGATGTGCGTCCAGGCGATTTGCCCGATGTGGAGAAATCCGTCCGCTCCACCGAGGTCGATGAACGCGCCGTAGTCCTTGATCGTCTTTACTCGGCCGGTGAACTCTTCACCTTCCTCGATGGTCTCCCAGAATTCCTTTTCGAGACCTTTGCGTTCTTCGACGAGGAGCGCCCGCCGGCTGACCACCAGGTTTCGTTTCTTCTGGTTCGCCTCGATGATTTTGACTTGGAGCTTCTGGCCGACGAAAGGCTCAAGACTTTCAACATAGGCGAGGTCGACCTGGCCCGCCGGCAGAAACGCACGCATACTGCCGATGCTGACCTCCAGCCCGCCTTTGTTCGTTTTGTTGACCAGGCAGTCGACAATCTGGCCGACTTCGACCGCTTCCCAGTTGCCGCCGAGTCGCTGTTTCCCCCCCGGCAGATTGACTTCGATGAGACCTTCCGCCTCATTGACTTTCCGCACGACGACTCGGATTTTCTTGCCGGCTTCCGGCGCGTCTGTTCCCTCAAACTGGCGAAGAGCAGCGATGCCGGGAATTCGGAAACCCAGATCGAAAAAGACGTCGTCACCGTGGACCGACTGAATGATACCGTCGATGCGGGTTCCTTCTTCCGGGAGATCGACCTGCGGAGTTCCCGCGGCTTCGGCGGCCGCAGCCGCAACGGCGGCCTGCTGAGAATCGCCGACCATTGCGGCTTCAATTTCCGCATCCAGGTCGCCGAGTTCCACTTCCTTCGCGTCGGGAATTTCAACCGGCTCCGCGTTCCGGTCAGCCTGCTGCCGGGCCGCGAGGTTGGCGGTCGCCAAAGCCATTTCTTCGTCGGTGACCGCTTCGCCATCGGTGGCGGTGTTCGCAATCGTGCCCGCCGCCTTGAGTTCCTGCCCACCGGTCGGGTTGAGCTGCACCTTTCGCGGCGCGGCGGAAGTCTCTTCCGTTGGAGCCGGAGTTTCGACTGCAGCAGGTTCCACAGGCGCTGATTCCGCAGACGCTGGTACAGCCACCGAGGTATCCACCGATGCTGTCGTTTCCGGTTTCGCCTGCGCGACCGGCTCGGCAGCAACTACGGTCACAGCGGGAGCAGGATCCAGCGCTGCTTCGGCGGTGGGCTCGGGAGCACTCGGGGTTGTTGACTCAGTGCTCTCTGAGGCGGGAGCTTCGTTCTGCAGCGTTTCGTCGGAACTCATCAAATCACGTCCTGAAAGATCGTCGTCAAACCTGCTCTGTCAGTGTCTGAAATCGACGTCTGGTTTGCCGCAGCTCAACCGCGACGGTTCAAAAACTCCACCGCGGGCACACCGCGACGGCTATGTCACTTAGTCGCAAACTTCTAGTCGTAAACTTCAATCGTTGACCTTGGCGAGGACACACCGGAGTCCGAGGTCGTCGCGATGGAAGTCTCTGTCGACGGCCCGGCGAGCCGTTGAAGTCAGTTGCGGAAACGTCTCCCGCCAGGAACCGCTGCGAATTGTGCGACGAACATTCTTGTCGCCGCGAATCCGCAATGTGCCGTCTGTGGGAGCCCCTTTGTAATCGTCATGCCAGTCGTCGGCGACGAACTCCCACAAATAACCATGCATGTCATACAGTCCCCAGGCGTTCGGCTTCAAGGCGCCGACCGGAGGATCATTCCCCGCAGCGTTTCCCGTGTGCCATCCGTAGGGGTCAAGCAGGGCCGCCTTCTTCGGTTCACTGGCCGCAATCTGCTCTTTGTCCTGAGCGTCATCTCCGAAGCTGAACCTGGTTTCTGTCCCCGCTCGGCAGCAGTATTCCCACTCGGCCTCGGTCGGCAGCCGCACTTCCTGATCGGACGAAATCAGCTTCGCCTGACGCAGCATGCTGGTCGCTTTCGAGCAGAACTTGACGGCCTGGTCAAAGTCGAATTCCTCAACAGAATTGCGAGGCCCCTTCCACTTGCTCGGGTTGCTGCCCATGACGGCTTCGTAGAGGTTCTGCGGCACCTCGTACTTCGCAAAATGGAACTCATCGCTGAGTGTCACTTCTCGGACAGGCTGCTCATTCTTCGGACCGTCTGCCGAACCCATCTGAAACGATTTCGGGAACTTGCCTTTGCCCGGAGTGATCGCGACAAACTCCTCGTGAAACGTCTTCAACAGACCGAGCTGAACGTCACTCAGTTTGCCATCCTGATCTGCGGCCAACACAGAAGCAGCTCCGGAAAGAGCAGCGAAAGAAGCCAGAAGCACGATGCGAAACAGCATTGAGCCAGCGCCTTCCAGAAAGAAACGAAACGAAACGGGAAGACGGTTGTCTAACGCGCGGGGTTCGGCAAAGCAATCTCGCAGGGATTCTGGTTGAGCACGCTCCACGCTCTCCTCAGCGCAATGGCGCGAAGACGCAGAGATTCGCAAATTCGTTCAGCGAGACTTTTCTCCCGTGACTCGGTCCCAGACTCCTGTCTGGGAACCACATTCACGAAGCTCCGCTTCGCCGAATGGCAATTTTCTACCCGTTGGAAAAGTCGCGACTCGGCGTAAGCCGTCCGGTCCGAGCGAGTTTTTCCATGCAAAACCGGGCGGCTCGCGCCGCTCCGCTAATAAATTGATTCGGCTACGCTGATTTTCGTCCGCTCGCCGAGACGGCCAGTGGCAGCTTCAGCGTGAAGGTCGTTCCCTGGCCGATGGTGCTTTCGACGCGGAGGCGGCCTTTGTGAGACTCGATGACCTCACGGCAGAAGGCCAGACCCAGACCGGTCCCCCCCTGCCCGTTCTCATCGGATTTCTTCGTGGAGAAAAACGGCTCGAAAATTTTCCGCATGTCGTCCGCCGCGATGCCGGCTCCGGTGTCGCGAATGACGATCTCACCCATCGTGCCGTCCTCGCTGACTCGCACCGTCAGGAACAGCCTGCCGCCATCGGCCATCGCCTGGCGGGCGTTGACGATCATGTTCATGAGGACCTGCTGGACGTGCGAAATGTTGACCTCGCAAACCGGGTTGCCAAGGATGTCCGTCTGCAGGCGGACGCGGTTCATCTGCAAATCTTTCTCAACCAGAATCAGCACATCGGCGACGACTTCGGCGAGGTCGATCTCATCGCGACGGTCTCCCTTCGCTCGAGCGTAAGAGAGCACGCCTGTCGTCAGCTTTGCCGCTCGCTGACCGGCCGAGAGAATCCGGTCGAACGATTTTTCACGAGTGGCATCGTTCTTGTGACGGAGGCCCATCTTCGCGTAATTGATCACCGTCGTGAGGATATTGTTGAACTCGTGAGTGATCGACGACGACAGCTGACCGACCGAGGCCAGTCGCTGTGACTGCAGCAGTTGGTTTTTGAGTTCCTCGACCTGGTGTTCCAGCTCGGCGATTCGCTGCTGCGTTTCTTCGTGAGACGGCATAGTAATTTTCAGAATCGTTACGTACGGGGAGAGAACTGCGAGGCAACAGCCTCGGCGCGATCCTGTGAGAGAATCATCGCGCGGCCCTTGTTCTTCCTATCGACGCGGAATCGTGCGGTCTGAAGCGGCACGCAGCCCGCCGTGTCTCAATCCCGAAATCCGGAACTCTGAGTACCTCCTGACGAACCCGCAGAACCTGCACTCGATTCGAGGCCCCTTGACAGACATGCCGGTCCGCCAGGCTGGGTAAAGTTTGCGGCCGCAGCAGAGGGGTGATGACAACTCATGCTGGCGGAGGAACGACCTGCGGGTTGCGACCGTCTCACGTGCCGAATCCACCCAGAGCGACGCCGCTTTGAATAGGTGCGATCAGAATTCGACGAATGAGGGCCTCGCTGGATCACCACTGTGAAGCGTGACCTAACTTTTTCGGAAGCGTCAATGGTCGTTATCGTGACCGCAGGAACAGACGTGCCACATGAACACAACAATTCAATCTGTCGGCCGATTTTTCAAAAGCGAAGACGGCCCGACTTCCGTCGAGTACTGCTTCATGATCGGCTTCATTCTGCTCGTCTGCATCGCCGCGATCGGGGCGGTCGGTGACGCCACACTGATCCGATATCAGGAAGCGGAAGCAGAAATCACGAAGTAAGTGAGGCCGCTTCGAAAGCGCACCCACGCGACTACTGCTCAACCCGCACGATCTCGATCTTCACGTTCGAGAGCAAATTCATCAGAGGCAGAAACGACGTGACTGGAGCTGGCCCTTCGTCGCCCAGATCCGAATCGGCGAGCTTGATGTGACCGCCGCCGATTCCGCCGGCTCCCAGCGTTCCGTCGAGCGGAACCCACTTGCCGTCGAGCCAGGCCTCGGTCCACATGTGACCGCCAAACGCCCCGAACCGCTCGGCGTAAACCAGGCCGACAACAACTCGCGACGGAATCCGGTGCGTTCTCAGCATTGCCGCCAGAAGGCACGCGTGTTCGGTGCAGTCGCCTTCAAGGTGCTTCGCGACCTCGGCCGCCGACGCCAGCGCGGTTGAGAAATTTTTCTTCTTGAGTTCTTTGTGGACGTACTTCTCCATCCGCAAAGCAATCGTGCCCGGGTCCGCAGAACCGGCCGCAGCTTTACGGGCATGTTCCTTCACGTGAAAGTCACTCGTCTGCAGAAAGCTCGTTTCCTTAATGAACTCTTTCTGATCGGTGGCCGGCTGAATATTTTTCGGCGGAGCAATCGCAGTGACCGTCAACTCAACCGACTCGTCGCTCAGCGAGCGGACGGTCTGCGTGTCTCCCACCGGAAGCAGTTCGGCCGGGTTCCTGCTTTTCGTCGTAATTCTGTAAATCGCCTTTTTCGACGAGTGCAGGTTGACCGGCGGGTTGGCCACTTTGACCAGCGTGTTGACAGCGATATCCAGTTCCGCCCCGGCGAGCTTCTTCAACGCCTCTTCTTCCGACACTTTGAACGTGGTCATTTGAAGGCCGAAGAGGTCGGCCTCGGTGCGGAGCGTTTCGCCTTCGCTGTCGATGTACGATCGAATTTCGACACCCGGAACAATGGTCATCGCCGTGCGGACTTTCAGCAGTTTCGCCGTCGAGCCATCGTGAACTTTGACTTCGCGCATGTCGTCGGCGCTGACTTTGACGTTCGTCGGCTTGCCGTATTCAGGCAGGAATATCTGGAACGAGCGAGTCTCACCCGTCTTGAGCGGATTCTCTTTAATCATCCGGTCCTGGTAACCCGGTGATTTCATGGCGGGGTCAAAGTCGATCGTCCTTGTCCGTTCGATCCCGGCGATCGTGGACACGATTGTCAGCTTGCGGCCATCAATTGTGCCGATCGTTTTTGTGCTCGAAGCCGGCGGGTTGTTCATGACAAATTCGTAATTGAGCAGCACTCCATCGGGAGTTTCTTCGGTCCGGGTTTTCGTTTCGATGCTCAACGTCTGGCCAAACCGCTTGATCGTGAGCCGCTCAGAATGTTCGGTGACAAAGATGGTGCTGCCATCGCGAGTGATCTCGCGAGTCGAAACGCGACCGTACCCAACCCGCTGCCCGGAAAGGTTGATGACCTGCCAGGATTCGTCAGGCTTCTTGTCACCCTCAGCGGCACTCGCCAGTGGGAGTTGTAAAGAAAACACGGCAACGAGCAGGGCAGAAAAAAACGAGCGACGTTTCATCGAGAATCTCCGAAGTCGAAGTCGGTCGAACCGACGTGAAATCTGTCTGAAATCTGGCAATTCGAAGCAGCCATCGTAGAGGCGTGATCGCGACGAGGCCAGCAGGCTGCCCGAGGATTCGCACCTCGACGCGCAACTTCAAAAAACGCGAGCGGCCCGCCGAAGATTCATTCGTCGACGGAAACTTCGATTCCGGAAAGGACGGTCTCACGACCGCCGTCCTGCGGCGTCAAGGTAATCTCGATCTGGCTTTCGCCATTTTTCAAAGTATGCGATGTCGAAACCTGAGCCGCCTTCGTGCCCCACCCGACTGGAGGCTTGAAGCCAGTCGGGCCGAGTGTCTCTTTGTTGAGATTGAATTCGCCCTTCACGATTTCCCCGTTCACGGAAATCGAGAAGATTCGCGGTTCCGATTCATAGGTTTCTCCCGGAGGAAGACCAAACACAAGCTTGACGGTCACGCGATTGCCGACGCTCTTTGTCTCTGGCAGTTCTACCTGAAGACGCACTTTGCGAACGCCGATCAGGCCGGACGCTCCGACCCAGTTCGGCACTCCAAGCCAGTCGAGGTCATCTTTCTGCACGAGCGACGTGTGCTGAATAAACCGTTCTGGTTTCGCCGGTTCCGTTTCGATGTTGAGCGTCGGACCGGGCCCGCCGACGCTCGGGAAGTCGAACCACAGGTTGCCCTCTTTGTCACGACGGTCACCAGGGCCTCCCATGTTGATGGCCATGACTTTTTGAGGCTCGTCGAAAAAGTCCTCGTTGCCGAACGTCCAGGACTCGGCCTCTGGCATGTGGATCAACGCGAGTGACGTTTGCAGCTGGTACGCGCAACTGCAGGTTCGAGTGTAGTCAGGCGCGTTGAGAACGCCGTCGGCCGCGATGAGGTTTGCCGTGCAACTGGACCGGAACCCGCCGAGATTCCCCGTTCCGGAATCACCCATGAGGTCACAGAAACCGGCGGCTCCCGAACGGAACGTCAACAGGTGCTCGCTGCCGACGGCCGTGTTGCAGCCGTACATCCGCGAGTACTTCCAGCCGGTCGTCTTGCCGGTTTTCAGGTCGATCTCAAACCCGCCGCCGCCATTCGTGATCAGTCGGTCATGATGAATGAGCAGCGGCCCGCCGTACTTCAGCTTCAGATCTTTCCAGACGACCTTGCCGGTTTTCCCCTCGTACGCAACGAGCCCGGTGTCGACCTCATCCTTCGCCCGGTCGCGGTACGCGCTGCCCGCCTGAATGAGCATGTCGTGCTCGCGCGAGTAGCTGAGGAACGTGCCGAAGACATCTTCGTCGGTCGACCAGAGTTCCTCGCCCGTTTTCGCGTTCAGGCACAGCAGCTTCGCCTTGCCTTCCGGTTCAATGCCGCGTCGTTTGAGGGCGTCCAGCTTCGCGGGACTGAAGGCGTCGATGCAGAAAAGCCGCTCGCCCACGACACAGATCGCGTTGTGGCGAAAACTGAACTCGGCAGGACGGCCCCAATGAAATTCGCCGGTGTGCCGGTCGAAGACGGCCAGGAACTGACTGGCTGATGAATACTCACTCGCCAGGAGCACATCGCGCAGCAGCGGGATCTGCTGAATCGTTTTCTTTGCAGCTTCGAGCTCAGCCGCTTTCTTCTTTTCGTCTTTCTCTTCCTTTTCGTCAGGCAAAAATGTGACCGGCGAAGCAGCAGTAACCAGCAGATCGCCCTCGGCAAGAACGATGCCCCAGCGGCCGTCTTTGACGCGAACGCCCGGCACGGTTGCGTGCTGGAACTCGTGTTTCGTCTCGCCGGTCTCGGCGTCCAGGGCGAGCAGTTTTTCTTTGTGGATGACGTAAACGCGATCGTCCAGCGACACGTAGTTGCTGCCGATCTCGCCGGCTCCGGGGTGGTGAGCCGTGTTGTTGTAGTAAGTGCCCAGGCCAGGCAGGTCGCGTTCCCACCAGACGCGTCCGGTGTAGACATCGACGCAGCGAAGCATGTCGGCGCCCTCGATAAACAATCGGCCGCCGGAGATCTGGGGCGAGGGCCCGTGTCCGTGGCGAGGCAGCACGCGATCGTTCGACGGTCCACCAAACCACAATAGACCCAGCGGCGCTTTCACGCGCGCGTCCGCTGAGACGACGCTGTTGGCCGAGTCGCCGTACTGGTGCGTCCAGGCTCCCGAGTCGGGCAACGGTCCGGGGCGGCGAATTACCGTCCACTCGCCGTTCCGAGCGATCGTGACCTGTTTGCCAATTTCGCCAACGACAGACGCGAAAATTCCGGAACGCTCCGCCAGAGCGGCGGCGATGGCATCGTGGTCGGATTTTTCCATCGCCAGCCAGCACTCGCCACCGTACGGCCGCAGAGTCGACAGCGCCTGCAGAACCTCGCCCAGCGAGTAACGCTGCTTCACGTCGCAGAAGATCAGCGACGCGAAATACGAAGGCTGTTCGGCGAAGTGAAACTTGCCTCCGCGAAACGTGAACCGGTCTCCGTAGCTGTCGTGAGTCCACAACGCCGGATCGAATCCCGGACGCCGGATATCCGGCCTCTGGTACGCGACGAGTCGCAGCTCCGTTTCGTTGAGCAGCTTTTTCAGCGTCTCTGCGGACGGCGGAGCCAGTGCGACCGCGAAGCCCGACGGAAACTGCTCGACGGGAAACGGCAGATGCTCCGCGCCCGATTCGAATCCGCCGTCGCTCGGGCCGGTCTGCCAGTGAACCTCGCCAGGCGAGCCGACTTTTTCCGGCCCGAAACACAGCAGCCGCGAGTCGCTCATCACGACGAACAGGCGATCGTCCGCAGCGATCATCGCAACCGCTTCACTGTCGGATTCACTGTAACCGGGCGCGTCCGTTGAGCGAACCCACTGCGGCTTCAGCGTGCCGGGAAACTCGCTGTATCGATAAGCCGCAATCCGGCCAGGTTCCGCCGCGAAGACTTCCCCGCCAGCTTCCAGGAACACCCGTTTGGAGGGTCCGTCAAGTTTGAAGCTCTCTTTTCGACGAGGCTTATACGTGACCTTTTTGACCTCTTTGCCTTTGCGGTCTTTGACGATTTCTTCTGTGACGGATCCTTTCGGGTCGGTGACGTACAGCGTGGAGTCGACCACTCCGACAACGCCTCGCCCGACGAAACTGGCCGGAACATTGCCGACGCTCTGACCGTCGCTGATGCGGAACGCCTCACCGCGAACGTGCATCAGGTCGCCGGACGAAAACGCTTCGTGACCGCCTTCGCCCTTGCCGCCGAATTCGAAGTGGCGAAGCTTGCCGGACTTGAGGTCGAAGACACCCGGCAAAGTGCGTCCGCCTGACACGATCAGACTGTCGCCCGAGATCGCCAGGTAACCCTGCGGCGAGATCGATCCAAACGCGTCAGCTCCGTGAGGATGCCTCACCCACCGTGAGCCCGTCGAGCTGTTTGTCCACAGCGGCTTCCCGGTTCCCGCGTCGACCGCTCGAATGAAAATCCCCATTGAGGGCCAGATGCCGGCGGCGAAATAAGCGACTTTGTCTTTCACAACGACGCCACCTCGACACGGCCACATCGAGATCAGCCGGTCGTTGCCGATGACCTGCCTTTCCGACGGCGCGCCGTGCACTTTCCAGATTTGCGTCCCCGTCGCCAGGTCGAGGCAGTAAAGAAAGCCGTCATCGCTGGTCACGTAAACCCGCTCACCCGCAACCGCCGGAGCAAACCGGACTGGCCCGTTCGTAAAGAACACCCACTCGCGTTCCCCGGTGCGGGTATTAAACGAGGCGACTGTCTCACTGACCGACGAGCCGATCAGCAGCCGCTGTCCGGCGACGACCGGTTCGTACTGCCGATCAAAGTTGAGCTTCGGTTGAGACGCGGGCCACGCTGGCATCGGTTTCGGCAGATGCAGCGCCCACTGCAGATGCAGTTCCTTCGGCAGGCCTGCACTCGTCGCTCCGCTCCGAGCCGCATCGTGCCGCCACATCGGCCAGTCGGCTGCGAAGACGTTTTCCCCGAACCGGCATGAAAAGTCGCTCGAGACGACGGCCGTCAGCACGCACAACGCGACACAAATTCTCAAAGATTGAGTTCCGGCAGACGACATGGCAGGCTCCGTGGATGGGAGTCCTGATCGTAGCAGGGCTCGCGCGGCCCGTGAATTAACCGTGCCTGAATCAGCCGGTGTCCGACGATTGCCGTGCTCGCCGGTTAACGGTCTCGGCCGTACTCCACCTTGCGATAAAGAAAGGCATCGGAAGTCAGCAGCGATGTGAGCAGTGCTTTCATACTGCCGCCGCTGTCCCGGTAGGCGTGCCAGGCGTCCTGGAGGACGGGGGCATCGCTGATCGTCTCGTTGCGGCCCATCCAGAAACGGAAGGCGTGGCGAACGAAGACCTGCTCGACACGTTCGCTGTGTGCCAGCTTGTCGATCATTTCCAGAGCATTGCCGACTTTGCCGTCGAGTGCGGGGTCGCCGGAATAAATGATCTCGCCCGTGGTATCGACGGGGTTGTCGAGTTCCGTTGTTCGATACAGGCCCGCGTGGTTGTACATCTCGAACGGCAGACCAAGCGGGTCCATTTTCTGGTGACACGTCCAGCAATAGGTTTCCCTTGTGACCCGCATGCGCTCACGCAGAGTGTTGTGTGGTTCATCCGGCAGCATCGCATCCACGGTGATCGGCACGTCGGGAATGCCGCCGCCCAGCAATCGCTCACGAATCCATCGGCCACGCAGGATCGCGTGATTGTCCATGGCATCGGAGTGTGAAACGAGCCAACTGGGATGAGTCAGGATGCCCAGACGCTGGCCCTTGGGGGCCGTCGCCAGGACACGTTCTGGTTTCATGGAGCCATTACCGAAACTGCGGTGACTCACGCGGGCATAGTCCTTCGGCCCCGTCAGTCTTGCCTCGGCCACGTTGTGATTGACGTTCGCTGGCTTCTGATTCTCAGACTTCGGTGGCTTCTTGCCCGGATTGGCCTTTTTCCAGGCCTCAAGCTCGGCCGCTTCTTTCTTCTTTTGCTCATCCGCGGCCTTCTTCGCCGCAGCGACTGACAGTGCTATTTCTTCTTTGGTGCGTTTCCTGCCGAAATAGACATTGTCTGTCCTGGTGGCCACGACTTTGTCAGTGGTCAGCAACTGCTTGAGCACATCCTTATCTTCCTGCAGGATGAGTTCGATCAGGCGATCGGTGCTCGCCGTCGCATCGAACATGGCGCGATAATGCGACGTTCCCCTGGTGCTCGCGCCCGTATCCGCCAGCGCTTTCGAATCCTTGCAGATATAACCACCGGAGTCGTAGTCGAAGTAGTCGCGGAAGAAACGCAGAATGCGCGGCTTTCGGATGCTGTCGTCCGCCAGCATCCGTTCGACTTCGCGTTTAACATCCGGCCTGGTCCGCATTCGCCCTTCGACGATTGCCTTCCGCAGTTCTTCGTCCGGCTTGATGAATCGCAATGCGTGATTGACAGCCAGGCCGAGTTCCCAGTCCTGCAGCATGACGCGACCGTGCTGATCCGGTTCGCCATTTTCGGCCAGTTCCGGCCTGAAAAGCGCGTCGCGATCGAGAAAGAGGGATGACAGTCCGAGGACAACGCCATCTTTCTTGCCGAGCTTCTCGATAGATTGTTTGACGATTTCCAGGTAGGCGTCTGATTCTTCGTCGCTCGGCGGCCGGAAGGTCAGCGTTTCGAAGAGGTCGTCTACTGCGGCGCGTAAACGCTCGTCAGTGACGCCCTCTTCTTTCATGAGCTCATAGACCGGCGTCAGCGGTCGGACGACTTTCGTGCTGTAGACGAGGGCAGTCGGCAGGCCGCGGATATCACCTTCCATCTTGTAGGAGTTGGGGTCGTCAGTGATCTGTTCCGGGTTGGCGATACTCAACGGGCCGTAGGCCATGTAGCGAATGATGTCGTTCGCAACGCCCATGATCTGCGTCGCTTCCGCGCTGTTGACGGAGTAGAAGTCGGGATAGTTTTTCAACCCGTGCGCGCGTGCCGAAGACAGAACGACGGGGACGCTCTTGACTGATGTGGCATAGGCCACGGTCCCGCCTTGCCATTTGATGATGCGATCGGTACCGAAGTAGAGCTTGAGTTCACCGCCGTGGTTGGTGGGCACGACATCGCCATGCGTTCGAAGGCCGGGCTTCTCCGGATCGAACTTTGGTTCCGTGTTGATTAGTTCATTCAGACGCGTGATGTGTTCTTGAGGAGTCACGCGCCAGATACGTGCCGGCGATGATGTCAGTTCGAGCTTGATGCCGTCTGGCAGCGAACCGAAGAGCAGATCGTGATCGACGAAGTTGCCCTTATTCGGATCGAGATGGGCACGGAATCCACCTTTGTCCCGCATGACGCGTGTCAGTTCACCGACGATCCAGTCTGAAAACTGCAGCCGTTCCACGACCTTTGGCTGGTCCGCATCCTTCGGCGGCATCTCCTTCAAGGTCACCTGCGCCCACACGCTCGTCCAGGTGCTGGCATTGACTTCATCCACTGGTCCCAGGTCATGGAGCGAGAGGCCGCCCTCCGGGTCAGTCTCGCCGTGACAGTCCACACAGTGGCTGGCAAGAAACGATTTAGCGAAGGAGTCGTAGTCCTTTGTGACTTTCTGGCCGGGCGTGTAATTCTCGGCACTTGCTGCGGACAGCAGGCCCCACGAAAGCAAAACAACCCAGGCAAATCTGACCGTGTTCATCCCAGCACTTCCTTCAGCGGGCCGGTAGCGGCGTCGAACTTTTTGGCCAGCTTGTCGTCCATATTGAATCGATCAACATTCTGCCCGGCGACTTGCAGAAGTGTCGTGTACAACGCGTTAATGGGACGCTTGCCGTCCAGTTGCGTGAAGCAGCCGGTCTTGAAGATGCCATCGCAGTTGCCCAGCAGCATGACCGGCCAGTTGGCACCGTTGGTGTGCTGTTTGTCCGCGTTGTTGCTGGTGTAGACGATGAGCGTGTGGTCCATCATCGTGCCACTGCCTTCGGGCACGCTCTCCAGCGATTCCATGAGTCTCACCAGCATGCGGCTGTTGTACTGACGAATCTTGATCCAGATCGGATTCTCGTGCTGCGTCATGTGCCCGAGGTTGTGCCCTTGTTGCTCAATGCCCAGCCCCTTCCAGGCACCGAAGATTTCACCACGCCCGGAACCGATGGTCAGCGTGTTGGTGATGCCCGACGTGAGCGCCGAGATACCGAGGTCCAGCAGGACATCGTGCCAGTCGGTTTCGAATTCTGGTTTGGTGTATCGCTCATCGACCGCGGGCGCGAATTTGCGCAGGTGATCGGAGGCCGTGTCGAGGCGATCGCGAAGACCGTTGACATCCCGGAATCCCTGAACGTACTGACCGTAACGCTGCTGGTCCGCGATCGGCAGCGATCGGCCCTTTGCAGCGGCCATCTGTTCGATCTGACTTAACACACCCGATCGCGCTTCGTGCTGGCGTCGAATGTCGCCCGTGGAAATGCCACCGTACAGCATCTGGTAAAGCTGATTCGGATTCGAATACATGAAGATCGGCTGCCCGGCACCGCTGGCGGACAGGTTCGCGATCGTTGGCTTGGTCCTCATGTTCTCAATTGAGTCCATGCCGATGCACAGATGAGGCAGCAACGTCTGCGGCAGAGCCTTGCTCAGTTCATAATCGATCGTCGACGCACTGGGCGGCACACCATCACTGCCGCGATACCCGCCCAGCGCGCCGAAGAACGCGCTGTGCGAGGGACTGGTGTGGATGCCGTGCAGCCCGTTGATGATGTGCAGTCGTTCCTTGAACGGCTCGAGTGCCTCGATGGGTTCAGGAAGTTTGGCTTTCGCCAGCGAGCCGCTGCTGGTCATTCCCGTCGGAATGCAGGTCGCCGGGTCGAAGCCCTGGTTCTGCATGAAGAAGACGATCCGCTTCGGGCTGCCACTCTGTGACGATGCGGCAGACGCCTGGCGGGGAAGGAGCGAAGCACCAAATGCAGCGCCGACACCGGCCGCCATTCCCTGAAGCATATTTCTGCGGTTGATCATTAAATCTTCTCCAGGCAGTTTTTGAGGGGGATGTTCGAGGTGGGGCGGGGACCGCATTGAGGATTCTGAAAGCGGAGGTTCAGGATACCGAAAATCTGCGGAAAACGGGACTGTTTTGAATAGATGCCTGAGCCGGCAGATTTATTGTCGCTGATCGGTAAAAACGTCGAAAACGGCGTGTTTCCATCTGTTTTTGCGTCGACTTCGGTGGGCGTGCTCTACAGAGGGCTCTTTGTGTAATTTCGTTTATCGAAGGGGATGTTATAGTCGACCGTCCCCGATCGCTCATTCACGACGTAGCCCGAGCGCCGGATGTACTCATTTCCCGGCAGGAATTCGTCGTCCGTTTCCTTCAGGCGACTTGCGAGAAGTTCGTCCATTTCCCGTTGCATTTTCGCGTGGGCAGGATTCCCAACGAGATTTTTCTGCTGAAACGGGTCGGCCTCGTTGTCATAGAGAAGCCACGGCCCCTTCAGGTCTTCGCAGTACGTCCAGCGCTCCGTTCGCAAACCGCGGTACTCGCGTCCTCCGTGGTCGCGGCTCCACTGACCAAACGGAGCCGGGCAGGTCAGGATCGGAGCGTAGTCCAGGTCCGGCCGCTCAGTGCCTCGTACGACACCCGACAGATTCCGCCCTTCGACTTCGTCGGGGATCCGATCCGCTTCGCCGCACAGGCCGAGCAATGTCGGCATGATGTCCGGCGTGTCGATCCTCGCCGGTGTGTCGCGTTTCTTCCGACCCATGCCGGCGGGCCAGCGAACGAGGAAGGGCACTCGCGCCGATTCGTCCCACGGTTGCTGCTTCTTCATGAAGCCGTGCGAGTGCAGCATGTCACCGTGGTCCGACGTGTAAACGACGATCGTGTTGTCGGCGAGCCCCGTGGCTTCCAGCGTCCTCATCAAATCCCCGACGCAGTCGTCGAGGGCGGTCATGTGCGCGTAATAGCCCAGGTAGTCGCGCTGAGCGGCCGCGTGATGATTGTCCGGCACGTTGCCTCGCAGAGTGAACTGTCGCCCCGCGTACATGTCGCGGTATTTTTCCGGAGCCGTGTGATACGGCGCGTGAGGTGGCCCCCACGACACGAACAAGGCAAACGGATCGGCACTGTCGTCTTTGGAGCGATCGGTGAGAAACTCCTGAGCCATCCGCGTCTGAGCGATCGGCTCGTACCCCTCCCACGGAATCCGGTCCGGCGAAGTCGCGTAATAAAACGACTGGTTGTAGTTGTGAGTGCACTCGAGCCCGCGCCAGAAGCGGAATCCCTGCCGGCGATCCTCGGGAGTAAATTCCGATCGGCCCTGGCCATCGATATGCCACTTACCAATGTAGCCCGTTCCGTAGCCGGCATCGTTCAGGCAGTGCGCGATCGATCGATGATCGGTCGTCAGAGAGAGGTCGTTCAGGTAGAGCCCGTGAGACAGCGGCCGCTTCCCCGTCAGCAGCGAGGCCCGGTGCGGACAGCACACAGGAATTCCGGAGACGGCATGTGTGAAGTTCAGACTCTCCCCGGCCAGAGCATCCAGATGCGGAGTGATGACTTCCTGATTGCCGGCGTAGCCGTGGTCGGACGCGCGCCACTGGTCCGAGAACAGGTAAAGAATGTTCGGCCGCTTCGCCGAGGACTCACCACGCAGACTGGTTCCCAGGCCTGCTGCCAGAGCGGCCGCCCCGGTCGCCTGCATGAAGTCCCTCCGCCGGATTCCTCTGCCCCCGCACCCTTGTGCCACATCGAATTGCTGCTTTCGGCTCATTTGAATTCGTCCTTCGGCAATGGCAAAGCGATCTCCTGACGGACCTTCGAGGGTGTCAGATCACTGTTATTCTGCAACGAAGCGTCACCGTTTCACAAAAATATGAAAATATGAAACAGTATCATAACGTCTCCTCGCTGAGCAGCATTGCCTCACACACAACTGGGAAACAAGTGGGAATGACCAGATTGAGGAGCTCGCTGAAAATGAGGAACGCCCTGAAAACCGGCGCGGCTTCCCGCGCCGCCTGAGCCGCCGGTCACACCCGGTGTCTCCGCATCGGCGATGGCAATCTGCTCTGGTTCAAACGAAAAAAGTTTTCGTTTCGAGAAGTACAGTCCGCCGGAGCAGTCGGTTCCTCGGAGAACAATAAGAATGAGGACCCGGACTCGGCCTTCCTCAAATAATCTGGTCGACTGCCCGAGGATGCGGCAACGCATCCTGACGCAGAAACATTTCACAGTCTGCGATTGGGGCAGGAATCGGGATTCATCACCAGGGAGGCGCGAAGCAGTTGAACTTTGGGAATCAGAATTCCCGATTCCCTGGGCCGGGCAGCCGATCCTTCCTCGACTGCGACTCACTGGCGATCGGGAAAACTCTCTGCGACTATTCGCCCACGAAGACTGACACTCAAGCTGTGCTCGTTTCCGCTGGGAGAATCCACGATGACGAAGACGTCCGCCCTTCTTGTCTGCCTGCTGGCAGTCACTGCGAGCACTCTGCAGGCTCAAAACCCGATCGTGCCTGACGGGGCGAAGCTGGAAAAACTTTTCACTCGCACGGCGAAGATTACCGGCGGCCTGACCGAAGGGCCGGCCGTGGCTCCGGACGGATCGATTTATTTTTCCGACATTCCGTTCGGTGAGGACAAGGGGCAAATCCTCCGCTTCGATCCGAAGACCGGCAAGACAACCACTTTCACCGAAGACAGCCTCAAATCAAACGGACTTTCGTTTGACGCGGACGGCTTCCTGGTTGCGGCTGAGGGATCGGATTTCGGCGGCCGAGCGATCGCCCGTTACGACGTCAAAACCGGCAAGCGAACGGTCGTCGCAAGCAAGTTCGAGGGTAAGCGGTTTAACGCTCCCAACGATCTTTACATCGACGTCGAGGGCCGCATCTATTTTTCCGACCCGAGGTATCTCGGGGCTGAGCCGCGCGAACTTGAGCACCGCACCGTCATGCGAGTCGAACTCGACGGCTCGGTCACTCTCGTCACAAAGGACTGCGAAAAGCCAAACGGAATCACACTCAGCCCCGATCAGAGAACGCTTTACGTCGCCGACCACAACAACGGCACGGATCGAATCGGCTTCGGTGACGAGAAACCCAAACCCGGAGCCATGAAGATTTACGCGTTCCCACTCGGGCCGGACGGGCTCCCCAACGGGCCTCGAAGAATTCTGCAGGACTACGGCACCGAAGCCGGCTGCGACGGAATGACCGCTGACAGTCAGGGCAACATTTATCTGACGCTCCGCAGTCTCAAACGGCCGGGCGTTTCGGTCATCAACTCAAAGGGCGAAGAAATCGCCTTCATCCCGACGGGTGCGGAAAACCAGGACAAAGTTGATGCCGACCCGGTTGGACTGCCGAGCAACGTGCGATTTGGAACTGGCGAGGAGCTGTCGACGCTCTACGTGACGGTCGATCAGAGTCTGTACCGGATCAAGCTGAAGGTGCCTGGATATCACATTCCGCTGATCGATGCGCAGGCGGATCGCGGCTGGGAACGGATCATCCTTGATCGGGAATTCCGTTCGGAAGGCGTTGCGGTGGGCGACCTGAACGGTGACGGCCACAACGATGTCGTCGCGGGAGACGTCTGGTACGAAGCTCCGAAAAACGCGTCCAAAGGCCAATGGAAGATGCACGGATTCCGCCCGGTCGGAAAATTCGTCGCCGGCGTTGGTTACTCAAACAGCTTCGCGAATGCCGTCCACGATTTTGACGGAGACGGCCGGCTCGACATCTGCGTCATCGGTTTTCCCGGAGCTCCGTTTCACTGGTACCGCAACCCGGGCAAGCCGAGCGACAAGTGGGCTGAGCACGAAATCTGGAGCAGCATCTGCAACGAATCGCCCGATTTCGCTGACATCACCGGCGATGGGAAACCCGAGTTCGTTTACGGATCGCAGCCGGAAGCACGCATGGGCTTCTCGCCGATTCCGACCGGCGCGGATGTTACGAAGAAGTGGAAATTCAACTTCATCAGCGAGCCCGGCGACCCCAACAAAAACGGCACGTTCAAGTATTACCACGGGCTGGGTTATGGCGACCTCAACCAGGACGGCCGAACCGACGTGCTGATCGCTCACGGGTACTGGTCTCAGCCAGAGGATCCGAATGCCGGTCCGTGGCCGTTTCATCCCTACGCACTCGCCAAAGACGGCGTGAACCCCGAGCGGCTGGCCGACATTCACGTCGACGATCTGGATCTCGATGGAGACATGGACGTCATCGGAAGTTCGGCGCACGCATTCGGCGTGTGGTGGTTCGAAAACGTTGGCACCAAAGACAAGCCGCAGTTCAAAGCGCACACGATTCAGGAATCGAACTCGCAGACGCACGCGATGGAGTACGTCGATATCAACGGCGACGGGCAGCGGGACATCGTGACCGGCAAACGCTTCTTCGCTCATAACGGCGGCGATCCGGGAGCGAGAGACGCCTCACTGATGTACTGGTTCGAGGTGAAGAAAAAGAAAGGCTCCGCGCCGGAGTTCATCGCGCACGAAATCGTCGCCGGTCGGAACACGGGGCTCGGCACTCAATTTCAGTGCATCGACTACGACGGCGACGGCCGCATGGACATCGCGCTGAGCAACAAAAAGGGCGTGAACCTGCTGCTGCAGCGTTGAGTCATCAATGCAGAAGGTGGTCTTCGTCGCGGCCGCTCAACGCTTTCAGGAAGTCTCCCGAGCCATGGATAAAATTGTCGAGGCAGTCACCGATCTGATTGAGGATCACTGGGTCACGTTTCTGACTGGCCTGGGCGTGATGGCGATTGGCTGGATCGTCGGCAACTGGCGGGCGAAGCGGAGATGGGAAAAGAAAGAGTTCTTCGATCGACTGAACGTGTCGTTGAACTCGATTTCCGACGGCACGCTGCGGATTCGGACGATCCTCGAAAAAACCTGCCTGGACGTGTTTCTGAACTCCGTCGCCGCCGCGGAAATTGTTGACGCCGCTCAAAAAACGACCGAGCAGGACGCCACGCTGCCTCTGCCGAAAGCAGACTACTGGTACTACCTGAACTCCGTTTTGAACGAGGTCGCGGAAAAGTTTGCGGCCGGCGTCGTTCGGCGCGACATGGGTCTCGAAACGAAATCGACGCGGTACCTCATCTGCCTGACGAATGAATGCGCGGGCGACGTTCGAACCCGCAAGGTTCGCGCGATGCTCGTTCAAAAGTCGCTGCTGGAAAAGCTGCCAGAGAAGTGTCCGAAGCTGGAAGCGGAGAGTCACGCAACCCGCTGGCAGACACAGCAGCGTCTGGCCGCGGAACTGCAGAAGAGTCCCTGGAAGTTTCTTGAGATGGAGATCGTCCAGTGAGTTCACCCGGCACCGGGACGCTTCCCTGGCGTTTCGGTGAGCATGCGCTGCAGCTCGGACGATTTCCCCTCGTGATGGGCATCGTCAATGTGACGCCGGACAGTTTTTCCGACGGCGGAAGTTTTCTGGCAACGGACTCCGCCGTCGAACACGCGCTGAAGCTGGGCGAAGACGGAGCCGACATTCTGGATATCGGCGGAGAATCCACGCGGCCTGGGTCCGAGCCGGTTTCTCTCGACGAAGAGCTGCGCCGCGTCGTCGGCGTGATCTCGAAACTCCGCTCGCAAACGGACCGGCTGATCTCGATCGACACGACGAAAGCCGAAGTCGCCCGGCAATCACTGCTGGCCGGAGCCGACATCGTCAACGACATTTCCGGTCTGACGTTTGAGCCGGAAATCATTGACGTCTGTGGCGAGTTCAACTGCGGTGTGATCTGCATGCACATTCTGGGCACACCGCAGACGATGCAGAACGAACCGGTTTACGGCGACGTCGTTTCGGAAGTGCGCGAGTTTCTTTCCGCGCGGTTGACTCACCTTGAGTCGCGAGGAATCGCCAGAGAACGGGTTGTCACGGATCCGGGAATCGGATTCGGCAAGACGGCTCAGCACAATGTCGAGCTGCTTTCAAACATCGCGGACTTACGGTCGCTCGGCCGACCGGTGCTGATCGGTCATTCGCGAAAGCGGTTTCTGTCAAAGGTCCTCGGCCGCGCGGTCGAAGAGCGTCTTGCCGGCACGATCGGTGTCGCGATCGCCGCGGCCAGCCAGTCGGCAGACATCCTCCGCGTTCACGACGTGAGGGAAACGAAAGACGCGCTGCTCGCCTGGCACGCGATCGTCACCGGCCACCCGACGAATTGAATTCGTCACCGGACAAGCCTTAGCTGTCCGCATTAAGAATAGTGGCAGTTCGGCCTCAGTTCCGGGCAGCCTTTTGTTTCACGATGTCCGCTCCCAGCCACCGGACGGCGTTTTCGACAATTGTCATCGGTACGGGGTCCGTGAAGACGGCGTGAGTTTCGTGGCCAGGCCGAAAGTAAAAGACCTTGCCTTTACCGAGGTTCCAGACCGCTCCGCTGCGAAAGTGCTCGCCGAGTTTCCAGTCCTCGCGGAAGATGACTGCGTCCGGTTCCGGCACGTGGTTCGGCTCATCGTACATTTCCGTGTGAGCCAGCGTGAACTTTTTCGGGATGTCCCTGGCGATGGGATGATCCGGCAGCAGCGTCGTCATCTCGCTGGGCTTGCCATCGTTGCGGTAGCCGGGGAAGCAGCAGTTCGGGCGAGTCATCTGGATGACTGTGGTTCCGTCCGCCGATTTTTTAATGGAGACAACTTTCGGGCTGAGCTCCGCGTCGCGCTGCGGAGCTCGCCGGACGAACTCGCCGAGAAACTCGACACGGGCTTTCTCGCGATCCGCTTCCGGCAGTCCGTTAATCGCGTCGAACTTTGCCCGTTCGTGCATCGCCATGACAAATGGCGTCGCCCAGTGAGCCGAGTGCAGCGCGATCAACGACAGCTCGCCGCGTTGAATCCGCTCGACGATCGGCATGGCTTCGTCCGGCGTGATGTCCCGGTTCCGAACGTGGCCCCACCAGATGAGGACGTCGCAGTTGCCGAACGTTTTCGGGTCGAGGCCTTTGTCTTTCGACGAAAGCGAGACCGAGGTGACATCGAGACCGGGCTGCTGCTTCAGGTAAGCGGCAATGTAGTCGCCGAGGAATTCCGGATACGCCTGCTTCTGCGAAGGCTGCTGCTCATCCCAGATCACAACGCGAATCGGGTCGGCGAAGACGCGTGTCTCCGGAATCACGGTGAAGCCGGTCAGCAGGAGTGCAGTCCAAAGAAAATGTCTCATGGTTGATTTCTCAGCTGAGTCGTGCAGATTGAAAAGAATAGCTGCTACCTCGCCCGTCGCGAAAGTCTAATCGGGTGAAGTCCTCACCTGAAATCAATTCGGGCTGGCGGTTAGGATTGGTGATGCCGATAAACTCGCGGCTCGAAGGTCACTTGAAATCGATTCCGGAAGACTTATGCCTGATGCTCCGCTGATCGACTGCCGACAGCTCTCGATGAGCTACAACGGGGGCGAGACAGTCGTGCGCGACGTGAACCTGTCTGTGGCGGAAGGCGAGTTCGTTTCACTCGTCGGTCCGTCGGGTTGCGGAAAGTCGACGCTGTTGCGGCTGGTGGCCGGGTTGAGGAATCTCTCGTCGGGTTCGATGCAGATTCGCGGCGCGGCGCCGGGAGCACGTGGACTTCGAACGGCGTTCGTTTTTCAGGATCCGAATCTGCTGCCGTGGCGCAGCGTCGCCAGCAACATCCGCCTGCCACTGGAACTGCCGACCGGACAGGGGGCTGCTTCGGCAAAAGTGGATTCCGAACAGCTCATCGCAGAGTCGCTCGCGCTGATCGGGCTCAACCCGGAAGACGCGACGAAGCGGCCACGGCAGCTTTCCGGCGGGATGCGGATGCGCGTGTCGCTCGCGCGGGCCCTCGTGACGGAGCCGGAACTGCTGCTGCTTGACGAGCCGTTTGCTGCCCTCGACGACATCCTGCGACAGCAGCTCAACGAAGAACTGCAGCGCATCTGGTGGGAGAAACGCTGGACCGGATTGTTCGTGACTCACAACGTGGCAGAGGCGGTGTTTCTCAGCCAGCGTGTGCTCGTGATGAGTCGTCGGCCGGCCACGATTCTGGGCGAGATCGCCGTGCCGTTTGACTATCCGCGAAAACCAGAACTGCGGGCTGACGCGAGCTTCGCAAAACTCTGTGGCGAAGTCAGCCGTCTGCTGCGAGCGGCTGCGGAGGACGCGGCATGAAACTCCGCGCCGTCCTTCGTGATTCCATCCCGCCGCTCGTACTGGCTGTGGCCATTATCGTCACCTGGCACGTTCTGGTTCGCTGGTTCGACACGCCATCGTTTCTTGTTCCGAGTCCCGTCGAAGTGGCAAACGTCGCGTGGGAGCACTTCGAAAAACTTGCCCGCGCGACAGGCGTGACAGCACTGGCAGCCCTCAGTGGATTTACGGCGAGTCTTGTTGCTGGAACGGCAATCGCGTTCGCGTTTTCTCAGTCGCGGATCATTCGGCTGAGCGGCTATCCCTACGCGATCTTTCTGCAGACAGTCCCGATCGTGGCGATCGCTCCGCTCATCATCAACTGGTTTGGAAACGGGTTTCAGAGCGTCGTCATCGTCGCATTCATCATCAGCCTGTTTCCGATCATCACGAACGCGACAAGCGGAATGCTGTCGGTCGATCCCGATCTGCTCGACCTGTTCCGCCTTCACAAGGCGAGCCGCTGGCAGTTGTGGACGAAGCTGCGGCTGCCGGCCTCGGTGCCGCACATCATCACGGGAGCCCGCACATCGAGCGGCCTGGCGGTCATCGGTGCGATCGTTGGTGAGTTCTTTGCCGGCTACGGCCGCGATCAGTTCGGTCTGGGCTACCTGATCATGATGACGTCGAACCAGATGAAAACGGCTCAGCTATTCGCCGCCGTGATCGCCTCAACGCTGCTGGGGCTGGTCATCTTCGGAGCGATGGGAGTTCTGAGCAGCACGGTTCTCTCTCGCTGGTACGATCACGAGTGAGACGTGGCAATCCGTTGCCGATGCGCTTCGTAGAGCAGAACTCCCGTCGCGACGGCCGCGTTGAGCGAGTTGAAATTCGACGTTTGCGGAATTCGCACTGAGTGTCGGCATGCGGCGCTGACTTTCGGAGTGAGACCCGCTCCTTCGTTGCCGATGACCAGTGCCGTCGGCTTTCGAAAGTCGCATTCGGTCGCCGCTGCTTCCGCATCGAGTGCGGCGGCAACTGTCTGCACTCCTCGTTCGGACAAAGCGTACAACGCTCCGGCCAGGTCCTCGACTCTCGCGATTCTCAAACGATTGACGGCTCCGGCGGAGCTTCTTGCCACCTGGCTCGTCACACCGACCTGGTACTTTGAGGCGATCAGAATTCCGTCCGCCCCGAAAACGCATGCGGTGCGGCAGATCGCTCCAAAGTTGAACGGGTCCTGGGTTGAGTCCAGCACGACGAACAGTTCGGGCGAGGTCGCCTTTTCGAGAATTTCATCGACGGTCGCATACGGAAACAGCGGCATCTTAGCGAGCAGGCCCTGGTGATCTCGCGCCTGGCAGAGTTTCTCCAGTCGTGCGTGCGGAGCGATCTCGTACGTGGCGCCGAGATTCCTCGCGGCGGCGATCACTTCCCCGCGAGTGCTTTCGTCGAGTTCCTCGGACAGGACCAGCTCGTGCGGAACCCATCGCTCGGCGCGAAGTGTTTCGAGCACCAGATTGCGGCCCCAGATCCAGCTGCGCTGGTGGCTGCCGAGCAGTTCCTGTTTGCGCGGGGATCTTTTCTTGCGGCCAACCATGGGGAGCTGCTTACTTCGTCAGGCGGAGAATGGCCTACGCCTTGCTCCGATTTTTCTTGCGGTCCGTTTCACGCAGGTGGATTTTCCGAAGCCGGATGACGGTGGGAGTGATCTCGACGTACTCGTCCGACTCGATGTACTCCAGGGCGGCTTCGAGTGACATCTCGCGGGGCGGCTTCAGGATCATGTTGTCGTCGGAACCGGACGCGCGAACGTTGGTCAATTTTTTCTCGCGGATCGGGTTCACCACCATGTCGTTATCGCGGGAATTTTCGCCAACGATCATTCCTTCGTACACGTCGGCTCCCGGAGCGACCAGCATGTCAGCCCGTTCCTGAAGTTTCCACATCGCGTAGCCGACGGCTTTCCCGTTGTCCTGTGAGACCAGGACCCCGTTTGCCCTTCGCGGAACTTCGCCTTCCGCAAGGCGGTACCCGTCGAAGCGGTGATGAATAATCGCCTCACCTTTGGTTGCATTGAGCATTCGCGTTCGCATGCCGATGAGTCCTCGTGCGGGAATTGAAAATTCCAGGTGGCTCATTCCGGACTCGGCGGCTTTCATTTCTTTGAGCTGGCCTTTGCGCGAACAGACCAGTTCCATGACGGACCCAACATCGCCGGGCGGAACGTCGACTTCCAGATGCTCAAACGGTTCGTTCCACTTGCCTTCGATCTGTTTGCGAATGACTTCCGGTTTGCCGACACACAGCTCGTAACCTTCGCGCCGCATTGTTTCGATCAGGATCGACAGGTGCAGGATGCCTCGGCCGGAGACTTTGAATTTGTCTTTCGATTCGGTTTCCTCAACGCGAAGAGCGACGTTCGATTCCAGTTCGCGCATCAGCCGGCCGCGAACGTGACGGCTGGTGAGGAACTTGCCGGTCTTACCGGCGAGGGGGCCGTCGTTAATCGTGAAGGTCATCGCGAGCGTCGGCTCGTCGATCTCCACACGCGGCAGTGCGACGGGATTCAGGATATCCGCAACGGTGTCTCCGATCTCCGGATCGGGCAGGCCGATGATCGCAACGATGTCTCCGGCAGTTGCCTCTTCGGTGTCGACGCTTCCAAGCTTGTCGAAGACCTGAATCTTGTCGGGCTTCGCGGTGACGATGACGTTATTAGATTTCATCAGAGCAACCTGCTGGCCGGGTCGGATGCGGCCGCTGCGGAGTCGTCCAATCGCAATCCGGCCGACGAACGCCGAATAGCCAATCGTGGTGACGGACATCTGCAGCGGGGCGTCCGGTTCCACTTCCGGGCCGGGCACATGCTCGATGACCATGTCGAGCAGTTGAGTGATGTTGTCCGTGCGGACGTCCGGATCGCTCGTTGCGTATCCCTCGCGGGCACTCGCGAAGATGTACGGGAAGTCGAGCGACGAGTCGTCAGCACCGAGCTCAACAAACAGGTCGAACGTCTCATCGACGACGGCGCGCGGACGACAATCGGGCCGGTCGATTTTGTTGATCACGACGAGCGGCTTGAGACCGTTTTCGAGCGCCTTCTTGAGCACGTATCGAGTCTGCGGTCGCGGCCCCTCGAATGCGTCGACGAGGACCAGACAGCCGTCGGCCATCTGCAGAACACGCTCCACCTCGCCACCGAAATCGGCGTGGCCAGGGGTGTCGATAATGTTGATCTTCACGCCCTTCCAGTTGAGGGCGATGTTTTTCGCTAGAATCGTGATGCCGCGTTCCCGCTCCAGATCGTTCGAGTCGAGAATGCAGTCCTGCGTGAGTTGAGCGTCACGGAACTGCCCGCTTTGTTTGAGCATCGCATCGACGAGGGTCGTTTTGCCGTGATCAACGTGGGCAATGATGGCGATATTTCGGAGATCGTCGCGTCGCATGGTCGGTGGGCCTGAGTCGGAACCCGAGCGGGCTAAAAGGGGGGGACGTCACAAAGAGGGCAGCCGCGGCAGCATCCGGGCTGAAAAGCGGATCGGCAGTCTACCAGCGAACTCCGGCAGCCGAAAGGCCGAACCGTACGCAGGAAATCGCTGGCACTTCGGGCTGTCTGGTAGAACACCAGCCCGAATTGAACTAAAAATCTCGCCGCACGTCCTGCGGCAGTTCTGCCGGTTGAACACACTTCCGAACGCACCTCAGCACAAAGTCCGACGCCATGCTGCCCCGATTGGAACTCTTTCCGAACGTCATCGAGATGAACTTTCAGGCCCGGAAACGACTGGGCTGTTCGGTGTACCTCGTCTTTGACGGGGCGGACTGGCTGCTGATCGACATCGGTTTTGAAAACTCCGTCCAGGAGATTATCGAGATCATTCGGCAGATGGATTTTTCTCTCGCCCACTGTCGATACCTCATCGCAACTCACGCGGACGTCGACCACATCCAGGGTCTGCGGCGAGTCAAAGAGCTTCTGCCGTCCGCAGAAACCGTCGGGCACCCCGAGTCTCAGCGGCTGCTTAAAGAAGGCGATCGAATCTGGACCTACGCGGAAATCTCCGCTCAGGGCATCTCGATTGACCTGCCGGTGATCGAACTCGACCGGACGATCAACGACGGCGACCGGCTTCAACTGGGCAGCAAGGAACTCGAAGTCTGGCACACACCCGGGCACACCGAGGGAATGTTGTCCTTCCGGCTGGGCAACCTGTTGTTCTGTGCGGATAACATCTACCGGGACGGCGGAGTCGGTAATATCGACGCCCACCACGGATCGGACATTCCCGCGTTTATCGAGTCGCTGACCCGAATCCGCGACAGCGATGTCGAGTGGTTGCTGCCCAGTCACGGGCCACCATTCCGCAAGGACAACGCTCTTCTGGAAGCGGCGATCGCCCGGCTGGACGGCTATCAGCACCTGTCCGATTTTGGCACGTGTGCCGTGGACTGGCCGTTGCTGGACGAGTGGGAAGACGAACTCACGCGAGGCGTCCTGCCGAAGTGACTCGCTGCGAGAGCCACGATCAATCGAAGAATTCTCAACCTTGGAGACGTCCTTATGACGCTGTCTCGTTTTCTGATCGTCGCTTTGACTCTGCTCGGCTCCTCGCTGCAGACGCAGGCCGCGGACAAGCCGAACATCCTGTTCATTTTTGCCGACGACCAGTGCTTCGACACGATCAACGCGCGAGGCAACAAAGAGATTCAGACGCCGAACCTGGACCGCCTCGTCAATTCCGGGACGACGTTCACTCATGCGTACAACATGGGCGGCTGGAACGGCGCGATCTGCGTGGCCAGTCGGATGATGCTCATCAGCGGCAAGTGGCTGTGGCACGCGGAAAAGGATCATGCGAAAACCGATCAACTGTACCGACAGAAAGGCCGGATGTGGCCGCAGCTTCTGGAATCAGCCGGCTACGAAACCTTCTTCACAGGAAAGTGGCACATCCGAACTGACGCGGCGAAGGCATTTACAGTCGCTCGACATATTCGTGGCGGAATGCCGAAACAGACGGAAACGGGCTACAACCGGCCGATCGAAGGACAGCCCGACAAGTGGAGCCCGTTCGACATGAAGTTCGGCGGCTTCTGGGAAGGCGGAAAACACTGGAGCGAAATCGTCGGCGATGACGCCATCGATTATCTCAGGATGGCAAAGAAAACCGACAACCCCTTCTTCATGTACATCGCCTTTAACGCTCCTCACGACCCTCGGCAGTCGCCGAAAGAATTCGTTGATCGCTACCCGCTCGACAAGATCTCCGTTCCGAAGAACTTCATCCCCGAGTACCCGTACAACGAGGAGATGGAAAGCGGCCGGAATCTGCGAGACGAACGCCTCGCCCCGTTCCCGCGCACCGAGCATTCGGTGAAGGTCAATCGCCAGGAGTATTACGCGATCATCACTCACATGGACGCGCAGATTGGCCGCATCCTGGCTGAGCTCAAGAAGTCCGGACAGGAAGACAACACGTACATTTTCTTCACGGCCGACCACGGACTGGCCTGCGGTCAACACGGGTTGCTCGGCAAGCAGAACATGTTTGAGCACAGCGTCCGCGTGCCGATGATGGTCGTCGGTCCGGATATTCCGCGTGGCAAAAAGCTCGACACGCCCGTTTACGTGCAGGATGTCATGGCAAGTACGCTGGAACTTGCTGAGGCCGAAAAGCCGGACTACGTGCAGTTCCGCAGCCTGCTCCCGCTGATCCGGGGAGAACGGGAATCGAACTACGACGCGATCTACGGCGCCTACGTCACCGGGCAGAGAATGGTCACTGTCGGCGACTGGAAAATGATCCTCTACCCGAAAGCAAAGAAGTCTCTCCTCTTTAACGTGGCCGACGATCCGCTCGAAATGAACGACCTGTCAGAGAAGCCGGAGCAACAGGCGAAAATGAAAAGCCTCTTTTCGCGTCTGCTGAAACTGCAGGAGGAAACCGGCGACGAGATAGATCTCAAGGCTCCATTCCCGGGTCTCGCTGCGTAGTCGCCGTGCTCGAAGGAAAACGTCTTTTGAGATTGCGACACCGTTCGACTTTCGCCCTCGCTCACGCTTCGGGTTACCTTCTCACGGTCGCGCTTTGGGGTGCAGCAGAATCTGCACGCCTTTTCCGTTCGTCATCGCGAACAGCTGCTTCAGACGGACTGCCCTGGCTTCGGGTTGACCGTCTTTCTGCATCATGAAACTGATGCCGATACTGCTTTCCGATCCGGCACGCTGTCCGGAGGCTTTCTGGACGTCCCGGCTACCTCGCCGGTTGCCGACGGCCAGCAGGCGGAACGGACCGATGATTTCTTCCTGATTGGTCGGCACGGGGTTGTCCGCCGAACCGACAGCTTCCGGGCCTCGCTCAACTCGCGGGAACCAGAAAGACACTTCGTCTCCGGGATTCACGTGAGCCGGGTTGAACATGCGGGAGTCGATCGGCAGCGTCATCTCGCGTTCGTCTATACCGAGCAGCTCATTAAGCGGCCGGGCCGGCGGCGTTCTCAGATCCTCGTGAAGTACCAGCTGATCCTTGACGTATTCGCGAGTGGCTCGCTGCCCGATCACTGAATCGACGTCGGACCAGCGAACAGCGACCGTTTCCAGTTTGCCGAGAAAGGCTTCGGGAAACTTCACTTCCTCAAAGTCGTCCGGCTTGAACTGATCGCCGATGCGGATCGTGTCGCTTGAAATCACTTTGACGAAACCGACCCGCCGATAACTCTCGGCCTGTTTCTGGATGTACAGCCAGTTGCAGACTCCGCCGGTGACGGCGAGTGCCACAGCGATGATGATTCCCGTGATGCCCTTCATAAGGCTCTTTCTTTGACGTCGTTTCGGATTACTTCGAAGTTCTTCCGGGCAGCCGGATGACATTGGCGAGGCCCGAAAGCTGACTGCCTTCGTATTTCAAATTCAGCTCCACCGCGTGCGAGTCATTTTCAAACCGCGAGGCCGATCGGGATTCTGATTGTGTCCATTCTCGCGCGGGTTTCCAACCGGCTTCGACGAGAGACCTCGAATAG
This sequence comes from Planctomycetota bacterium, assembly GCA_027623235.1. GTDB lineage: Bacteria > Planctomycetota > Planctomycetia > Planctomycetales > Planctomycetaceae > JAQBVJ01. Next base: position 20,091 of record JAQBVJ010000022.1, on the reverse strand, counting down.
AACTCGCGCCAGCTGGAAAGTGATGCCGATGCCGCCTTCGCCCGGAAGGCGGTGAGTTCAGCACTCGACGGCTCCCGCATCGACATGGTCAGCTCCGCGTCAGGTGGAATCGCGAATCGGCTGGTCGAGCCGTGTGCTGCCTGAAAAAAAAAGACTTTCCACTCGTCCTGCCGCCACGGCATCGCCATCGCCCAGACGACGAGTCGCTCCGTTCGAGGCTCTGTCATTCCTGCGGTCGGTCCAACGGCCGGTCGCGTGCCGAGAAACGTGGCCGAGAACCCCGGCGTACCTGGCTCGTCAAGCCGGTAGATTCGCCAGGCATCAGGCCTCTCTTCAACCGGGCTGATTCCCGACAGGAGTCGCTCCAGCTTTGCGGCCGCCTTTGTGATCCGAGTCTCCGTGCCGTCCGGCAGTGGCGGTTGCGTCGAATTCAGCACGCTCCTCAGTCGGCCAAAGACGATGCGTTCAAGTTGATTCCGGTCACCCTGAATCTGGAGTCGCTCAACGTTGACCGGCAAATCACCGAGGTTCAGACCGACCGGAATGTCCATTTCCGGCCAGGCGACGTCGGAGCCGACCACTTCCGGCACGATCCGGCTGGGGGCGAGCACTGCCTCGGGCGGCGTGTTCCACCAGTCAGAGAGGCGGCCGCTGACCGCAAAAATACCAATGCCGATAATTGAAATTGCCAGCAGGTCAGTTGTCCGGCGTGAGACTCGCCGCGCGACGGCTGCGAGACCTGCTGGCTGATCGGTCGGCTCGACGGGCAGTGGCGAGCCGTTGGTCGGTGGTGAGTCAGTGGTCGGTGGTGGCAGCTCGTCCGGCATGACTGCGGCTCCGCCAGAATGCGAACAGGCGAATGGCGGTTAAAGTGAGTCGCGAAACGACTCCAGCTGATCGATGAACTCTTCGAGCCGAGGCTTGTTCGCTTCCATCTGTGGCTGCTTGCTCTGGAGGTAGGCCAGCAGTTCCGGCGGAAGCGAGGCGGGGTCCTCGAGCATCTCCAGCAGCCGCTCGATGTGACTCAAATGGGCCTGATACATCTGCAGATGGTCGCGCGTTATCCGTCGCGGCACGTTTCGAATTTCCGCTTCAAGATCAATGCCAAGCTCTGTGTAAAGTCGCTGCGGATCGTAGGTGCAAAGTCGCTCTGGCTGTAACAGGTTGCGGCGCGTCAGGCCGTTCTCAGGCAGGAAGTAATTGGGCGAGCGACCGATGCCGTACGGCGGCTCGTATTCCGTACCTCTGGGAATGGGCATTGCGAGTTCCTGATCCTGATCGAGCTGATCGATCGTCGGGCCGTCCGGATCCGAAATGAGATCGATGGCCCTGTCCTGGTATTCGCGGATTTCGCTGGCGAGCTGACCTTCAAAATCGGACGGGTACATGTGAGGAACACGACGCACAACGTTGCCGCCAATTCCTCGTCCGTCGTCGGGATTCTTAATCGTCGAGAACCGCCAGTCACCGTTGAGAATCGGGAACTCACGGATCGGGTTGATCCCCTCAGGCCGCATGTTGGCCATCATCGGATAGCGACGCTGGATTTCGGCGACGCCGAGCAGAATCTCGTTCTGCGTGTCGAGCGCCTCCTGGAGCACGTCAACACTCTCACCGGTCGGAGCCGTCAGTCGATCGGCTCTCACCACTTCGTGAGGCTGGTACGGGTCAAACTCGACGTACCCCTCGCCGTTCCCGTCGAGCCGCATCTGAGCTTCCTGAGGCCAGCCGCGCGGATTCGGATCGTCGGCACCGGTACGAGGCAGGATGGCGCGGAACGTCGTCTGCCGTGAGTTCGCATCGGTCCGCGCTTTCCAGGCGGCCGTCGTGCCGGCAATGATCATCAGCGCCATCACGAACAGCAGAATCGGCAGCGCGAGCGTCATCTCGAGCGGCGCGAGCCCCGCGCGAGCGATGCGCCGCGGACTTGCTGATTCTCGTTTGGGGGCTGTTCTGATCACGTTTTCCTCGGACAGCTTCGCTTTGAACTCGATGAGAGACGAAAGCGGTCAGGATTTGTCATTAGTTATTTTTCAATAGTCATTTGTCATTGTGGTTTTCACGGATGCGTTGAGGATTCGACAGAGCTGCTGGTTTTCGTCGATCAGCTCGTTGAGGAGTTCAGTCTTTTTCAATTCCGCTCGACAGACCATTCTCAGCCAGACGCTGGTTTCGTTGAGTTCTTTCAAGGCGACCTTCAGCTTGTGAACGAAATCCGCCGTGCTTTCTGCTCCCCGTGCCTCTGCGTAGTTTGGTGCAGGAGACGTTCCTGACCGCAGCAGTTGTCGCGAAATGTGCTTGCCCGCAGCCGTTTCTGGAAGAGCGTCCGCGACTTTGATGACGCGCACCGCGAAATCGATCAAACGGTCTTCCAGTTCATCGGCCTGTTTCGAGTCCCCAATTCTCCACCTGAAAATGACAAATGACTATTGATAAATAACTAATGACAAATTGGAGCCGATCCGCCAGCGTGGAAAGTCAGTTGGCCCTAATGATTATTGATCCGTTTCAACGTGCGGTTGTCGGCGTCGGAGTAATTCGGCGGGCGGAATCCTTCGAGTTCCTCGCCGGGATTTCCGGACAGAATTTCACCCAGTGTCGGCGTCGTTGCGGGGACAAGCTGCACCATCCAGTTCTGGTTGAGCAGGTCCCAGTGGGTCGGCCCGTTTTCCAGGCCCCAGCGTTCCTGGAACGGCTCCGGGCGCGTCGTCGAGGAAATTCCGCCGCTGGTGAGCTCGATCGTGCTCGTAAATCCGTACGTGCCGCCGAGGCCGATTTCCTGATCTCCGTTACTGGTCTGATGGTTGAGCCGCTTCCGCGGTCGCGGCAGAAAGAGCCGCACCTGGGCAAACGTCTGGGCGTCAGCGATCTTGTTAAGCGGATTCTCAAACAGCCCTGGTCCAAGCTCTTTGCGGTGCCGACGGTAGGCGACTCCGACAAAGTGGAAGTCCTGATCGATGTATTCGTTGAGCTCCATAAGTAGACGAGCATTCTCCATGACGATCGGATGCTGAGAATCGCGGCGGCGGCTCAGCGTGATTAGCGGCCGTTGCAGATTCTCAGCCTGCGTGATGACACCCTCGACGTCGCGACCGTCTTCCAGGTGCCGCATCACGATCGGCAGGTTCGTGGTCGGATACTCGAAGGTGAGTAGTTCTTCCAGGTGGCCACACGTGGCGATTCGCCAGAGATGGAAGAACAGGTTCATCTTTCCTTCGTAACGGAACAGCCGCAGACGGTCGAAGTTCCATTGATTCAGGTAGTTCATCGAAAGCTGGCGACGCTGCTCGACGGCCTGAGCCATGTAGCGGTCGGCGTCGACAAGTTGAGCAAAGTCGAGCTCATTCGGGTCGGGATCAATCGCGGGCAGCGTCCGCGTGAACGGGTTCTCCTCGTCTTCCTCACGAACCGGATGCCCGGCCGTGCGCCAGAGAACGCCGAACTGCCGGCCGCGCTGCTCTTCGTAATCGGTCTGCGACTGCGACGAGCCTTCCTGGCTGCTGAGTCCGAGCAGTCCGTGACGCCGCGCGACTTCATCGGTGGCCGCCTGAGCCACCTCGGGCATCGTGCGGATGATCGCCCGCTGGTAATGACCGATCAGTCGTTCTGACAGGATGTACTCAAAGACGGGCAAAGTGAGGTCCGCCGCCGCCGCGTTGAGCTCTGAGTACGCGGTGACCGTGTCCTGCTCCTTCGGGGCACGTTGCTCGATCGCCAGACCGAGCGGGACGAACTTCCGAAACGGTGAAGTCTGCAGCGTGTTTCCGGTCTCTTCCCACGCGGTGAGGATGCCGGGGACAAGCTGCTCGGCATTCCGGCCCGAGGCCTCTCGAAGAAACGCCGTGATCGCGAAGACGTCGCACAGAAGGTGGTTCGTGTACGCGAGGCTGTTCATCCCGCGAGCCAGCACGAGTCCGCCGGAATAGGTGGCGGCATCGACTGCGTTCTGCATTTTCAGCTTGTCGTCAACGTGGGTGCCGATGTTGACGATCATGATCATCAGCATCGTGAACATCAGCAGAACGAAGACGGAGATGATGCTGATCGAACCGCGCTGGTCGTCGTGGACACTGCGCAGCTTCCAGTGAGCGGACTCGAAGGCGGTTCGAATTCGCGTCAGCAGGCCGGGCGTTTGAGCGTCTCGGTTTCGCATGGCTTACTCCTGATCCTCAAGGTACGTGAGGAGCGGTTTGAAGCCGTCGTTCGTCATCGTCGCCGAGGCCGACATCGTTACCGTGTAAGTCGGTCTCAAAAATGCGCCGCCGGTCTGCGTCGTAATCCGTGTTGAAGTGCGGTCGTCCTGCCCGTCGGATCGGACGAGGTACTTGGCGAGAAAGCGTCCCGGGCCTGGCAGCAAAGCGAACTCGTGCGTGACCGTCAGCGTGAGCGGATCCTGCCAGCCGATTTCGTGCTCAATCCAGTAGCGAATCCATTCACCTGACGCATCCGTGACGATTAAGCCGTCGACGATCTGCAGGACACGCGGGTTGTAGGTCGGTCCGTTGTAGGTGTCTTTATCGACGAAGGAGAGTGTCAGCTGCGTGTTCTGCCACGCGTACGCGAGCTTGTTGCGAAGCCGGTCGGCGACGCGCGGGTTCGACCCGTAGGATTCCGGGTCGAGCCGCTCGTAGATTCCCTGGACGACTCCTTCGGCGATTCCGCCCTGCTCGTAAGTAACCGGTTCGACGAGAGCACGGGACGGGCAAACGGGAGCAATCCCGAGTACGGCCGCGGCGAACATTTTGTTGAGCTTGTACGAGGCCGCGTAATCTCCACCCCCGGCCGGGTTGACCGTCAGCTCCCCGTCGTAGCTCATCGTGATCGGCGTGCCTTCCTCGAGCGGTGGCTGCAGGACATTCTCAAACTCCTCGACGTATCCATCGCTCCGCTCGACATGAGCCGGCGTCCAGACGATCGCTGACCGGGCGGCTGCGAACGCCGAATACTGAATCACCATCAGGCCAACCATCAGCTGGCTGACCTGAACGATGAACATGACGATCATGATGAACAGCGGCAGCGTGATCACGAAGCTGAGCGACTGAACTCCGCCGTGCTCGCAGGAGTGAATTCGGCGAAGGCGTTTGAGGTCAAGCTTCGCTCCGCTGAAGCGGATGACGAGGCGCAGCAGGACGAAGCTGATCACCAGCGCGATCAGTGGCAGAATCAGAGCTTCAAGGACGGCTCGATTCAACGCGGGCTCCTGTCTGGGTTGTTCGTCTGGTCCGGACGTCTGCTGGAATTCAATCTGACAAACGCGTCGGCATAACGCCGTGTGACGACTCCACATCATAAACGCAGAAGGGTCGAGGAGTTAAACACGGAACTGGATCAAATCCAAAACAGGTTCAACCGAGGAACTCAGGGAAACTCACAATCACCGTCGCGATCAGGGCGGACGGGGCGAGGAACAGGCCTCGGTCCAGTGGTTTTCGCTGCTCGGTCGTCATCGGAACCCAGCTTCTCGCCTTGATGACCAGAGCCAGGTGCCACCAGACATTCTTGACGATCTGCACAAAGCCGACCTGCCAGATGATGATGGCAACTCCGAGCACGAATCCGACCGAGAACATCCAGAGCAGCGCAAACAGACCGAGTTCCACTCCGAGAAATGCTCCCATCATGGCGACCAGTTTGACATCGCCACCGCCCAGCTGAAAAAACACAAACGCGAACAGCATGATGAAGCCGCACGCAAGAAACCCGGCCAGGCTGGCGGACAGCCCCTCAAAGCCGCTCCCGAGTACGCCGAACCCCGCAACGTTGAGCAGCAAACCGGCGAGCATCCCGGGATAAGTATTCCAGTTGAGGATCTCGTGGCGCGCGACGTCCGTCCAGGTCGCGCCGGCGAGCAGAACAAACAGCACGCAGAGAGCAATCATGCGGGCCCTGTGAAATCGGACGCGGTTCAAGTCAGATCGGCGTCGACTAGATCCGATTCTGAGCTGCGTTTGTACCGCCTTCTTCGAGTTCCTGGAGCCCGTCGTTGAAGTAGTCTTTGATCCGCGGCCAGCCAAATTTGATCAGGAAGATCAAAATCGGAATAGCAACCGCGCCGATGATCAGGATCGTTTCCAGACTGACCGCACCACGCTCATCGTTGTGAACTCGCGCAAGCAGTTTTCGGAAGGACGAGGTCGGTTTCAGTTCATTTTTCATTCTTATCTCCGCGACACGTGTCGAAGCCGGACGCGTGCCGGCCCGGCTCAGTTTGAGAACAAGCCGGACGCCTCACATGAATGGCCACGCAATCAGCACGCAAATCATTTCATAGGTAAACTGAATGATCTTTTTTCCGGTGGGAACAGCAAAGGCAATCAGAGGAAACACAACGCAAAGCCCGAGGATGTAGTCGAGTGTCGACACGGCTCCCGAGCGGGGATGAGTGATCCTCGACGGGGTCGTCCGTTTCGAGTTTCGCCGTAGAGATTTCATCGTCACCCTGGAGCCAGTCGCTGCGAGGTTCGGTGGCCAAAAACGAAGAACTGAGCCTATCTGGTATGAAACGTAATTGCCAGAGGCGTCGCAACAGGGATGCCCAGGCGGAATCGGAACAGGCTGGCGTCGTCAGCTCTCAATCGGAATCGGAATCGGAATCGGATCTGCCTCAAACTGGCGGGGCTTTCGGCCCTTCCATCGACCACACCAGCGTGTCCGCTACGTCTTTCGTATCTGCGATAACCGGCGCGGTCACTACATTTTACAAAGATGATACGGGACCTGCCGGTGTCCCTGCCTGTCTTCTCGACACGACTTGTTTCTGCTTGACCGAGTGTCGAAACCAGACCTACACTGGCTTACGAATTCAGGTTTTTTCCCAGTGAAATCGGTAGACTGGGGAATCGCTGAGCTGGAATCTTCCAGTTAAGTCAGCTTTGCCACCAGGTCGATTCTCGACGCATCACGAAGCCGCAAGGTCTCCCACCTGATGCTCTTGCGGTCGCCCGATGGTTTTCTTCCGTCGGCGGTTCCACTCCGGAGCAACTCACTATGCATATCCTCGGCAAGATTCTTGCGGTCCTTGTGATTGGCGGCTCCATCGCGGGCGTCATCCTGACGACTCGCGCGCTGCAGATTCGTAACGAGTGGCTGGCCAAAGTTGACGGAGCACGAAGCAAATACGAGGACAGCGTCGCCCCGCTCGAAGCCGCAAAGAAACGGGTCGACGATCTGATCCACGATCGTCGTGTCGCGGGCCAGCAGTGGCACCCGTACTGGGCCGAGAACATCACCGTTCAGCCGAATGTCATTCAAGTGGACCCGGCAAACCGCGCGACCTGGAAATACGGCGTTGCGATCAGCGGGCTCGGACCAGTTTCCGGAATCAAGGTCGATGAGATTATTCACGCCTTCGCACCCGGCGATGGCTCGGACCCGCAGAACCCGTCGGCCACCGACTACATCGGTCCGTTTCGAGTCACCGCGGTGATCCCGACTCCACCGACGATCACGGCCGAATCTCTCTGGACGCTCCGCAATGTGGACCGCGGCGCCGACCCGGCCTTTCCCGGTCAGACCGTCTGGGAAAGCCCGACGAAGTACAAATGGGGCGCCGGCTGGCGAGTCCGCACGGCTCTTCCCGATTCCGGACCGGCAAACGTGCTGCATTATGCACAGATGATGCTTCGGAAAGACGAACATCTGGCCGCGACAAAAGCCTACGAAACGTCGACTCTTGAGCAGAAAACAATCGCTGACGATCAGCTGACTTACCGCCAGAATGAACTGCACGGAGACGCGAGCCTTGCGAATCGAGATGTTCCCCGGCACCGGATCGACGGGCTCGTCAAAGCGATCGCCGACGCCGACGAAAATCGGAACGTGACTCTGGAACAGGTCAACGCCCTTCGCCATCAGCTCAAGAAAGTCTACGATGACATTCTTGCATTGCAGGCGAAGAACCAGGAACTGGCTTCAAAGCTGCCTGGAGCGGACCCCGTCGAAGCTGCGACCGCTTCAAAGTAGAAGCGGCTCTGGTCGCTCGCGGCGTCGCGCCGGAACTGCAATGGACTGCGTTTCTGAGGACGAGCTGAAATGGGAATTCACAATCGCGATTACTACCGCGATGAAGCTCCGCCTGGTTACCGCAACGACGGCTTCGGCCAGTCCCCCAGCGACCGCACGGTCCGCTCACTGATCATCGCCTGCGCGATCGTTTTCTTTCTGCAGAACTTCACCGCCGATCGGGCGGGCAGCCTGTCTGGTTCCGTCGGGCGAATGTTGACGCTCACCGCGGAAAACCTGCAGAACTGGCAACTGTGGCGACTCGTTACCTACGGCTTCTGCCATGGTGACTTCATGCACCTGTTTTTCAACATGATCAGCCTCTGGGTCCTGGGGCGGATGGTTGAAAGTGTACGCGGCTCGCGAGAGACGCTTTGGTTTTTCCTCGCCGCGGTGGTCGTCAGTGGTCTGGTTCAGATTCTGTGGGACTGGAACAGCGTGCCGGGAATCAACCTGCTCGGTGCGTCGGGAGGCGTGTTCGGGCTCATTGTGCTGGCGGCGATGCACTTTCCGCGGGCCCCCATGCAGCTGATGTTTATCCCGATCAACATCGAGCTGCGTTACATGGCGATCCTGTTTCTGGTGCTCGGCGTCTTTGCCGGAGGCAACGTCGCTCACGTGGCCCACTTCAGCGGAGCAGCCTTCGGCGCGGTCTACTACCTGTCCGGGTTCCGACTGGGTGGAGGGCGATCGTCACGTGGCAGTTCGTTGATCTCCGGCTGGCTGTCTCGGCTGAAGCCGCGCCCCAAACCCCCAAAGGGAGTTCAGCTTTACGAGCCTCCCACCGAGAACCTCGACGCTGAGGTCGATCGCATCCTCGACAAGATGAACACGCACGGCAAAAGCAGCCTGTCGCCCGAAGAACAGGCCACGCTCGACCGAGCCAGCCAGGAATACCGCAAGCGCAACTGAACGTCGGACTTCGAAGATTCTCGCGTCGCAACGGTCGGATGCAGGTTGTCAGATTCCGCGCAGCGGCTCATCATGAGCGATCAACTCCCGGCGTTCTGCAAGTCGTGCAGCAGTGCTCTCTGCCTGCCGAGTCCACTCTTGAACAAATGACGCAACCGCTTTGAACGAGCAGCAAACGCGCATCATTGAGGATCTTTCCGGCGTCTTCAGCGGCGAGGTCCGCTGCGACAGCCTGGCAGTCTCGATGTACGCCTCCGACGCGAGCCTGTTCGAAGTCCGGCCGCTCGGTGTCGCGTTTCCAAGGTCCACCGATGACGTCGTCACGCTGGCGCGATACGCAAGCGAAACCGACCTGCCTCTCGTCGCGCGAGGTGCCGGCACAAACGTGACGGGCTCGGCGCTGGGACGCGGATTGATTGTCGATTTTTCGCGGCACATGAACGAGATCGTTTCGATTGACGATGCGACCGTCACCGTCCAGCCGGGCGTCGTGCTCAATCAACTCAACCGACGGCTGCGAGAAGTCGGCCGCTACTTTCCACCCGACCCGGCAATGGCGGCGGTGAGAACGATTGGTGGAATGCTTGGAGTCGACTCAGCCGGTTCACGCGCCGTGCGAGTTGGCTCAACCCGGGATCACGTGGTCGATCTGGAAATGGTCATCGCCGGCGGACACGTTCTTAACTGCGGCCTCGCGCCGCTTCACTTCCCGCGCATCTCGGCAGCCGTCGATTCCGATGATCAGAAGACACTCGCCGCCGATTCGGCCGTTCGGCGTTCGATACTCAGTCGGCTTGCCAAAGTTCTGCAGGACAACGCGGAGCTGATCGAACGACATCAACCGCCGATGGTGCGTAACACAAGCGGCTATTTCCTACGCGGCGTCCATCGCGGTGAGGAGATCAACCTGCCACGAATGCTGGTCGGGTCAGAAGGCACGCTGGGGATGTTTACGTCCGCGACACTGCACACGTCGCCGCTGCCGGAATTTCGCGGTGTCGCGCTCCTCCTGTTTGGCGAGATGGATGATGCCATCGATTCCGTCCTCACCGTGATGCCGCAACAGCCGAGTGCCTGCGATCTGATTGACCGGCGTCTGCTGTCGCTCGGGCGAGAAAACGACTCCCGGTTTGAGAGACTCATTCCGCTGGCCGCCGAAGCCGGGTTGCTCATCGAACAGACCGGCTACAGCGAATCTCAGACGCGAGACCGGATCGAGATGGCCATCCTCGCGATCCGCACCCGCCACCCCGACGTTCAGGTCGCGTGCGAGGCGTACGACTATGACGACGTTGAATTTCTCTGGGAGCTGCCACGCAAAGTGGTCACCTATCTGACGCGAATCGGCGGCCTGTCCAAACCCGTCCCATTCATCGAGGACTATGCGGTTCCGCCGGAAGCGACCAGCGAGTTCTTCGCGGGGGCTCAGCGGATTCTGCAGAAGCACGAAGTCACGGCGTCGCTGTATGCGCACGCCGCCTCCGGACAGGTCCACATGCGACCGTTCATCCCGGCGCCGCGCGAAAAAGACGGCCCGAAAATCAACGAACTGATGCGCGAGCTCAACGAGCTCGCTATTTCACTCGGCGGAACAATCAGCGGTGAGCACGGCGACGGCCTCTCCCGATCGGCGTTCGTCAAGCAGCAATACGGCGAGCTGTACTCCGTGTTCCGTCAGGTCAAGGAAATCTTTGACCCGCACAACCTGATGAACCCCGGCAAGATCGTCACCGAGGAGACGTCATTCCCGGCCAGCCGGTTGCGGCGTGAAACCAGGCCACCGGAACAGCTCGTTCAGCTGAAGCTCAACTGGTCGCCGGAAGAAATTGTCCTGGCTGGCGAATCGTGCAATGGCTGCGGCGGCTGCCGGACTCAGGAGGAAGATTTCCGCATGTGTCCGTTCTTCCGGGTCGATCCGTCCGAAGAAGCGAGTCCTCGATCCAAGGCCAACGTCTTCCGCAGTTTCATTTCCGGTCGACTGAATTCCACGGTGGCCGCTTCGCCGGAACTTGCGCATCTCGCCTCGCTCTGCTTTAACTGCAAGCAATGCGAGCTGGAGTGCCCGACGAATGCTCCGATTCCGCGTCTGATGATCGAGGCCAAAGCTCAAGCCGTTGAGGCCAACGGACTCGACCGCGCGACCTGGATCCTCTCGCGAGCTCACTCGTTCAGCTCGCTGGGATGCCGCTTTTCGTGGCTGGCCAACAGCGTGATTCGAAGCGGCATCGCTCGATGGATCATGGAAAAAACCATCGGCATCCATCGACGCCGCAAACTGCCGCGGTTCGCTCGAATTCCGTTCCTCGAATCGCTGCCGGACACGGACGAGCCCGCCATCGAACGGTCCGGCCGGGTTGTCGTTTTCTTCGTCGACCACTTTGCAAATTACCATGACCCCGAGCTCGCAGAAGCTTTCGTGGCGATCATGGAGCACCACAAGATCCGGGTCATCGTGCCGTCCGGCCAGACTGTTTCCGGCATGGCGATGATTTCGGCGGGAGATCTGGGTGCCGCGCGGAAGGTCGCGGAATCAAACATCCGCCAGCTCGCCCAGTATGCGCGAGACGGGCTGCAGATCGTCTGCGTCGAACCCGCCGCCGCGCTGTGCCTCAGTCAGGAGTACCCGTCAATCCTGGCTGATGAGGACGCTGGTCTGATCGCCACACAGACCATCGAAGCGGGAGCCTACCTGCAGCAACTGCACGAGGAAGGCTCATTGAAAACGGAATTCGAACCGCTGCCTTTGAGGCTGGGGTACCACACGCCGTGCCACTTGATGGCACTTAAGAAAGGCGAGCCGCTTCGCCAGTTGATGTCTCTTATCCCGGAACTGGACGTTGTTCCGCTCGACAAAGGCTGCTCCGGAATGGCAGGCACGTTCGGCCTGACACGCGAGAACTTCGACACGTCCATCCGCATGGGCTACCCGCTGATTGAGAGAATGCAGGAGCCCGACCTGATCGCCGGCGCGACCGAGTGCAGCAGCTGCCGGATGCAGATGGAGCAGGCAACAAAAACGCCAACGCTGCATCCGCTGAAAATCCTCGCCGCCGCGTACGGCCTGCTGCCCGGCGTCAGAGACGACTTGCTCCTGCGAGTCCGTCGAGCAGGCAGGACGGCCAGAACCTGACACCGCGCTTCAGGTTGTGCCTCGTAAGTCGAAACTGGCCAGCCTTGTGGGAGGGCGCGCCACTGCTGCAAACAGGGATGTCGTGATTTGTCGGGACTGAATTTTCGGGTCGCAGTTTCCGTGGCGTAAGCTTCCAGCTTGCGATGTTCGGTCACAGAACGTCGGCAAGCAGGATGCTGACCCCACTTTTCCGTCCTGCCTGACAGAGCAGTAGGCGGATTGCTCCGAGATCCGCATGTCTTTCGGTGAGGAATCGTGAGCTCGCGCGATCAACGTTTTTTTGAATTGCACCTGCGAAGAGGCACAAGAAGGCACACCGACACGACGGAAACGAGGCAACTTTGTGGCTTCGTGCCTTTGTGTGATCAAAACTGCAAATACCGAAATCCATCAGCACACCTGAACTCGGTCGAGTTGCCGCGAAGAGTGACCTCCAGTCGAGGACTGGCTAACCTTCCCGATTCCCGTTTTCGACCTCCAGAAGAATCGAACGATGCTCGCAGGAAAATTCATCGGCCCGCGCCGAATCGAACTTGTTGACGTCCCGGAACCGGAACTGCCCAAAGCGTCAAACGACACTCCCGGCCAGTTGATTTTTCAACCGGAGTGCACGTGTCTCTGCGGATCGGACCTCCCGTTCTTTCGTGGCTCCGACGAGTGGCCGATTGAGGTCGGGCACTCTCTGCACGAAATGACCGGAACCGTCGTCGACACAAACGGCTCGCGGTTCAAACCGGGCGAGCGAGTGCTCTGCGTGCCCGTCAGCCAGCTCGGCCTGTTCGAACGATTTGTCGTCGACGAATCACGAGCGATCCCACTCGACACGCGAGTGTCCGAAGAAGAAGCGATGCTCGCTCAGCCGCTCGGCACAGCGATTTATGCTTTGAAAAAACTGCCGAATTTGACCGACCTCGACGTGGCTGTTGTCGGGCAGGGACCAATGGGACAGCTGTTTAATGCGTCGCTGAGAAATCTCGGCGCACGACATGTCATTGGAATCGACCTGCTCGAATCCCGTCTCGCGCAGAGCCCGACCTTCGGCGCCACTGAGACTGTCTGCAACAAGACGGATAATCCCGTCGCGGCCGTCAAAGAAATCCTCGGCGGCAATCTGCCGGACGTGGTCATCGAGGCGGTCGGGCATTACGACCAGCAGTTCAATCTGTGCATCGACCTCTGCCGTCACTCCGGACGCATCCTGTACTTCGGTGTCCCGCCTGAGACGATCGAAGTCCGCTGGCGGGATCTGCTGTTCAAAAACCTGACCGTTCACACCAGCATCAATCCGGACTTCAGCCGGGACTTCCCGCTGGCGATGCGCTGGATCGGCGAGGGCCGGATCAACGTCAAACCGCTGATTACTCATCGCTTCCCGCTGGCAGAGATTCAGGAAGCCTTCGAGGTGTTTCTCGAAAAACGCGACGGAGCTCTCAAAGTGCTGGTCGAGTTCCCGAGCTGGAAAAAAGACTGACCGAGGAGTTTTGATGTCAGAACAGATTACGCTCTCAATGATGCGGGAAAAGCTGTACTGCGCCGTCGTGTGCGACGCGCTCGATTCGCTCGGTCTGACAAACCAGTCACCGCGGATCGAACTGCCTCCGCAGACGGTCGAAACATTTCTCGTCGGCCGGTGTCGGACAACGTTGTGGTCCGACATGTTTCACGAAGATCCCAGCCCGTACGAGCTCGAACTCAAGGCGGTCGATGCCTGCCAGCCGGACGACGTCATGATCGCTGCCGCCGGAGGTTCCATACGATCCGGAGTCTGGGGTGAGCTTCTCTCAACAGCTGCGAGCAACGCGGGCTGCATCGGTGCAATCATCGACGGAGCCGTCCGCGACGTTCGCCAGATGCGCGAGATGAAGTTCCCGGTCTACGCGAGAGGTCGCTGCATTTACGACAGCATGAACCGACAGCGAGTCGTCGACCTCGACGTGCCGGTGGAAATCGACGGAGTCATATTCGCGCCGGGAGACCTCGTCCTGGCGGACTGCGACGGCATCGTCGTCGTGCCGCAGGCGGCGGAAGAAGAAGCGATTCGCAGAGCCTGGCAGAAGGTTCATGACGAAAACGTCACCCGAGACGCGATCAAGGGCGGCATGAAAGCCACTGAGGCCTACGAGAAATACGGCGTGCTTTAGCAGCCCTTTGAAAAAGTTGCGGCACGGCACAATCCGTAGGGTACCTGGTTTCGATGTAGCCACGCTCGCCAGAGCGTAGACGAGTGAGGAGTTCGCCAGGAAGCCACGGCCTGGCGACCGTGGCAACGACGGGTTCAATCTAAACCAGGTACCATTGGGCGTAATCCTGGGCTGTTAAAAGTTTGGGGTTGCAGTGGCGATCTGACCGTTTTTGCAGGGACTGTTTCTGTTCCGCTTGCCGGGGTTCAGAGGTTGATTTTCGACGTTGTGCTTCTCGGCGTTCTCCAGTTCTCTGTGTTGTCGCCTTTGCGAGTTGCAACACAGAGAACTGGAGAACGCGGAGAAACGCAAGCAGGTCCAACGCAAGCAAGGCACACGCCCAGATGAGCAAACATCACGCGGAACAAAAACGGATCAAGCTGCCTCCACCGTCAACCCCGAATCTTTAACAGCCCAGCGCAAGCCGTCCGGTCCGAGCGCAGCTTCCCGCGCAAACCGGGCGGCTCCGCTAAATCGATTCGACTCTTTCAACGAGCTGTCAGACTTCCGGTCCCGTCGCGCACGCTCCACCCGGGGGGGAGAATCAGGCGATGATCGCGTCGATCGGCTTCCCGAAGTCGATGTCCAGCCGCTTGTGGCCAGGCACTTCCAGAGTTCTCGGGTCCAGCCCGAGCTGGTGCATCACCGTGGCGTGAAGGTCGGTGACGTAGTGACGGTTCTCGGCTGCGTGGAAGCCGATTTCGTCGGTGGCTCCGTGAACCGTGCCGCCTTTGATGCCGCCTCCGGCCATCCAGATCGAGAAGCCATACGGGTGATGATCCCTCCCGTCGGCCCGCTCGGCGCCGGGGGTTCGACCGAACTCAGTGCCCCACACGACGAGCGTCTCATCGAGTAAACCTCGCTGCTTGAGGTCTTTCAGCAGACCGGCAATCGGCTGGTCGACGGCCTTGGTCCTTGTTGTGTGATTCGACTTGAGTTTGCTGTGAGCGTCCCAGCCGTCGTCGTAAATCTGGACGAAGCGAACTCCGCGCTCGACCAGCCGCCGTGCGATGAGGCTTTGCCGTCCGACGGTCCCGCAGTGGGCCTGATCCATCCCGTATAGCTGCTGCGTCGTTTGAGTTTCTCCGCCGAGGCCGACGACTTCCGGCACGGCCATCTGCATGCGGAAGGCCAGTTCGTACGACTTGATCCGAGCACGAAGAGCCGCGTCGTCCGGGTACTGCTTCGCGGTCTCATCAGAGAACTGTCGAAGCAGCTCCAATTGACCGCGTCGTTCTTCGACGGCGACGCTGGAACCTGGCGTGCCGAAAGCCAGCGGGTTGTTCGGGTCGGTGTTGAGTCTCACACCGGAAAATTCCGGACCGAGATAGCTGCCATCGTGAGCTCCCGTACCGCCGCAGCAGTCTCCCGGAGCGGAGCCCATGACGACGAACTCGGGCAGGTTGGAATTCAACGTCCCCAGGCCGTAGTTCACCCAGGATCCGATCGATGGATAAAAGCCGTCAAAGATGTGCCGTCCCGTGTGAAACTGAAGCTGAGCCGCGTGATCGTTATCTGTCGTCCACATTGACCGCACGACTGAGAGATCGTCGACGCACTCACCCAGGTGCGGCCACCAGTCACTGACTTCGATGCCGCTTTCGCCGCGTTTGCGAAATCCAACCTGCAGCGGGTACAGCTTCGGCATGAGGCCGCGAAGAGTGCCGGCAAAGTCTCGAACGTTCTTGCGGTAGAAGGGGCTCTTGAGGACCGCATCTCCCCAGGGAGACTCCTCGATCGTTTTTCCGGCGTGCTTTGTCAGCTCCGGTTTTGGATCGAAGCTCTCCATGTGGCTGGTTCCTCCGAGCATGAAGAACCAGATCACGCTCTTCGCTTTCGGAGCAACCCGAGCCAGGGTCGTGTCGAGTCCGGGAGTTGTCGACGAGTCTTCCGCAAGTGATTCGCGGGCCAGCAGAGAACTCAGTGCGATCCCGCCAAGGCCGGATCCTGCCTGAGAAAAAAACGATCGTCGTGGAATGCGAGTCGGTTTGCTGAGCATCATGACGGATTCCGGTCGAGGCAAGTGGAGACGTCTATTCTATCGTCGCGACGCTCGGATTGGCTGCCTGCGGATCTGATTGGCTGCCTGAGGAAATGCACGATTGAAACGCAGAGGCACAGAGAACACGGAGTGAATTTTAGACGGTTCTCCGTGACCTCTGTGTCTCCGTGTTTCAAAAATGAAATTAAAAAGGCGAGGCTCATCGAGCCTCGCCAGTTCACTTTCCCGAACAGAATCCGCGAGCGTTATTTCGCGTGAATGTCGTAGACCATCAGCGAGTCCTGGTCTCGCAGGTAAAGCAGCCCGTCGGAGATCACCGGGTGCGGCCAGCTCTTGCCTTTGACGGAGGCCAGTTTGAAGGAACCTTTCAAGCGGTACTCTTCCGGAGTCGCTTCGATCAGAGCCATCGTGCCGTCTTCATAGCGGAAGTAGAGGTGTCCATCGGCCATCATGATCGCGGCGGAACCATTGCCGGGTCCTCGACCACCGGACCAGGCCTGCTCGCCCGTTTCCAGCGTGATGCACAACGGGAAGCCATTGTTGTGACCGTGGCCGCAGTAAACGTGGTCCTGGTACAGAATCATGCCGCCGTGGTGATTCTGCATGTCCTTCGCGTTGAGGAAGTAGACCTCGTCCGCTTCCAGCCCAGCGTCTGACTTCCTGATCTTGAGCAGAGCCGCTCCCGTGCCGTATCCGGTCGAACAGAAAACGTGGTCGCCCTGAATCAGCGGGGTGGGAATATTGGCCGTTCCGTTGGCAATCCGGTTGTAACTCCAGAGAGGGGTACCGGTCTTTGCATCAAATGAGAAAATGCCTCGCCCGGTCAGCTGGACATACTGCTTCACTCCGGTCGCGTTGCTGATCACGACGGATGAGTAACCGGCTCCGTCCCGGCCTCGACTGCCGATTTCGTCAGGCACAGGGCCCTTCCAGATCGTTTCTCCAGTTTTCTTATTGAGTGCCACCACGAGAGCGTCGCTCGACCCGGGAGTACACACGAGGACGTCGCCATCGATCAGCGGCGATTCGCTGTAGCCCCAGCCGGACATCATTCGCCCGCCAAAGTCCTTCGAGAAACTTTTCTTCCAGAGCACATTTCCCGTATCAACATCGCAGCAGACGAAGTCGCCTTCACGGCCGAGTGCGTACACGCGGTCGTCATCGACGGTAGCCGTGCAGTTGGGATCGCCGCCTCCGACCGGGGTCGACCAGAGCTTTTTTCCGTCCTTTTTGCTCAGGGCGATGAGGTGGCATTTTCCGTCGACGCTGCCCATCGCAAAGATGCGACCATCAGCGATCACGATCGACGAGAATCCTCGACCGAGTACCTTGTCGACCTGCCAGAGCAGCTTCGGTCCCTCTTCCGACCATTCTGAAAGCAGCCCCTTTTCTGCGGAGATCCCGTCACGTTTGGGACCACGCCATGAAGGCCAGTCGTCGGCAGACAGAGTCGAGGCGAGCAGAGCGACGCCAGAAAAGGCGACGAGACAAGCTCGGAGCTGGACAGAACGCATGGCGGGATTCCTTTGAGGAGCTGGGAGGGAACCAGCGAATATAGTTGGCGGGAGTTTGGGCAACAATCCGGGGCAACCGACGCGGGTGACACCCGGCTCGGAAGATCGACATTCGATCGCCACTTGGCCGACAGTCGTGCGACGGCCGGAAAGAGCCATCGCGCGGAGTGCTCAGGACAGCGCGGCGTGCGCTTCGCGGATCAGCTTCTCGGTCTCGTCCCAGTCGATGCAGGCGTCGGTGATCGACACGCCGTATTCCAGATTCGACGGGTCCGAGAGGTCCTGGCTGCCGGGCTTCAGATTGCTCTCAATCATGAGCCCCATAATGTTGCGGTTGCCGGCGGCTCGCTGAGCAACGGCCGCGTTCCACGCGATGCTCTGTTTCCGGTAGTCCTTATTGGAATTCGCGTGGCTGCAGTCGACCATCAGTCGTGGCGAGAGGCCTCGTGAATCGAGCCGCTCAATCGCCGCGTCGACGGAAGCCGCGTCAAAATTCGAACCCGAACGGCCGCCACGCAGGATGAGATGGCCGTATGGGTTACCCGTCGTGTTGACGATGCAGGTGTTTCCGTCCGGGTCGATGCCCAGAAAACTGTGCGGGCTTCGCGCGGCGACCATGGCGTCCATTGCGATCTGCAGTTCGCCATCGGTTCCGTTTTTGTATCCGACCGGCATCGAGAGGCCACTCGCCATCTGACGGTGCGTTGGAGATTCGGTCGTCCGTGCACCGATCGCGGTCAGCGTGATCAGGTCGGCGATGTACTGCGGCGTGACCGGCTCGAGCAGCTCCGTCGCGGCCGCAAGGCCGAGGTTGTTGATATCGAGAAGGAGCTTCCTCGCCAGTTCCAGTCCGGTGCCGATGTCGAACGTGTCGTCGAGGTGGGGATCGTTAATGAGCCCCTTCCAGCCAACCGTTGTGCGCGGCTTCTCAAAATAAACCCGCATGATGATGAAGAGTCGGTCGGCGACATCGTCAGAGAGTTTTTTGAGCCTCTCGGCGTACTCGAAAGCGGACTCAATTTGGTGAATCGAGCACGGGCCGACCATCACGACCAGCCGGTCTTCGGTGCCGTCAAGCGTGCCGATCAGTTTCTCACGAGACGCAATGACCGTCGTCGCAGCCTCTTCGGTGATCGGGAGTTTTTCTTTCAGCAGCCGGGGAGCGATCAGCGGAATCGTCTCGCGAACATGGAGGTACTGCGTCTTTTTCATGTCTTGAAGTGAACTCACGGCAATTCTCAATCAGGCAAAGTTGAAGTCTGGACGGGATGCGGGCGAATCCGTTTCGCGATGAGGTTCAAAAAAAAGATGAGGTTCAAAAAAAAACGGCACCCACGGGAGGGGTGCCGACTATTGAGGTCGCCAGGACCGGCTGTGGTTCCATCGAGCCAGCGGCTCCTCTGTCATTCGATTTGTCTCAGCCTCTGAACCGGTCTCAAGGGTCAATTCAAATCGGCTGAATTCGAGCCACCGCAAAGCCAAGTGCTCAAGGCTTCAATGAGGTGCGAGCCACCATGAGGTTGAGCTCAACTCGAGACTACTGAACTCGAGCGAGGCGGGCGCGGCGTTCTGCCCGGCGACGTGCTCGGCGGTCCGTCTCGCTCGGCTTTTCGTAGAATTCGCGGCGACGCATTTCCTTCTTGATTCCAGCATGCTCAACGAGCTTACGAAACCGTTTCACTGCATCCGAAATTTTCTCCCCATCTCGAAGACGAAGCTTGACCACAATCGTTCCTTTCGCGTCAGCTGAGCTTGACCATGAGTTAAGTGCCTCCCGAATTTGCAGAGAGGAATGACTGCCGGCATGACATCGGCCGGTCGGAAATCGTCGCAAGACCCGGCAGCTTAGCACATTCCGTCAACCACGCAAGTTTGACAGTCGTTGCACGGGCAAGCGGGTGGACGCCGGAACTGGTGCCAGCAAATAAAAAGTTGCCGCCGGAATCTCCGACGGCAACTTCTGAATTTGTATCGGGTTAAGCCGATTCAATCGTGAGCCATTCTCAGTCGCGGTACGGATGGTAATCGTCGTAGCCTCGACGGGGACTCTCATTCCGGACACCTGCCGGAATGACGTCGAACTGCCCGTCGCAGTGATCGACAATATCCCGGAAGCCGCTGCCCGATGTTCCCCCTTTACCGATCGACTGAATTCCGTTCGCGTAGAACGACTGGTTCATCGTTCCGACAGCGGACCCGACGTCTTCCAGTTCGTTATTCACAGAAAACGAAATCTCAGAAAGTCCAACCACCATCGACAGCACAACAATCGTGGCCACGAGCGGAGACAATGAAACCGTTTTCGTCGTTCAGCAGTGTTTTGAGAGTCGTCATGGTGTGTTTCCTCGT
>JAQBVJ010000145.1 GCA_027623235.1 Planctomycetota bacterium | reverse complement strand
CCAAAGGTGGAGCTCCTCATGGGTTGCTGGATGCCCTGAAGCGGTTGTTCCACATCACAGAGTAGGAGCCCGTGTTCGCACAACGGGAGGCGAGACGCTTCGGCCTCCTGGGCAGGCTCATCTCATGGAGTCGAAGATGCCGTCGGACGACCTCGAAATTCTGTTTCGCGATGAGCACATGGTCGCGATTAACAAACCGAGCGGAATCTTCGTCCATCGCAGTCCGATGAGTCCTCCGACCGAGCCAAATGTCATGCGGCTTCTCCGTGACCAGATCGGGCAACTCGTGACACCGGTGCACCGTCTTGACCGGGCAACATCGGGCGTTCTGCTGTTTGCCTTGAACACCCAAGCGGCACGCGATCTTTCGAGGCAATTCTCAGAACACACCGTGAGAAAACAGTACCTCGCGATCGTCCGCGGACACACGTCGGACGAGGCAACAATCGACATCCCGTTGAAGCCTCATCGAGATGGACTGACCGGAAAGTCTCGCCGCGACGACGAGGCTCAGGCAGCGGTCACGTTGATTCGGACGCTCGATCGCTGTGAGATTCCGCATTCGGCTGGCCGGTATCCGACGAGCCGCTACTCCTTGATCGAGGCTCTCCCGCAAACGGGGAGGCGGCACCAGATCAGGCGGCATTTGAAGCACACTTCCCATCCGATCCTCGGAGACGTCGCGCACGGAGATCAGCGGCACAATCACCTTCTGCAAAGCCTCTTCGGCCTGAACCGCATGCTCCTTGTCGCAAGCCGGCTGGAATTCGAGCATCCCGCCTCACAGGCTCACACGACGATCGAGGCTTCCGGCGGACCGCACTTCAAGACGGCCGCTGAGTTTCTCGGGCTCACTTCCCAAAACGCAGTCACTCGTCAATCACCAGCGGATCCGGCTTTGTCGTGATGTCGTACTGGATGAGGCCGGTGCCCTGTTTGCACAACCACTGAGACAGTCGCCTCAGCCCGACGGTCGTGGATTCAAACGATTCGACTTCGATCGCTACGAGAAATGCCGCCTGCTGTGCCTTCACGTTAAAGCACTTTGAGCCCGCGTCCTCGAAGGAAACTTTGCCGTCAGCATCCCGGTCGAACCGGCCAAGCAGTGCGGCAAATTCCAGTGGCGGTTCCTTTGGTTCTGAACCATCGGGTGCTGAAAGTTCATGCTTCAACATGAGGTCCAGCACTTGTTTCTCGACCGGACTCGACACGGTGCTGCGAAGGGCCGCGATCGTATTTTTGAGATTTGCGAGTTGCTCTTTGCGAAGCTGCTCCATCAGTTCGTCGACTCGCTGCTGATTGTCGGTGAGTGCTGCCAGAGCGATTTCTTTTGCAAACGTTTCTCCGACACCGGCGCCAAGCTCCAGTTCTTTTTCCCGCACCTTCTGAAATGTCCGCCTGGCGAGCCGAATTTGCTCCAGACCCGCAACGGTGAGGTTCTCTGAATGTGACCAGGGCGGCACCAGCCAGTCGGGGCTGGCAAACCAGTTGATATAGTCTTCGCAGTCCTGCATCGACTTTTCAGCTCGCGTGACCGACGCAAGGCTGCAGTGGACGCGGACGGAAACGAGACCACGAGGGAGCACTTCGCCGCCGGCCTGCAGTTGAATCTTCCAGGCATCGTGCGCCGCGGCGTCTTTTACATCGACAAGGAGCGTCTGACCGAACCGCGTTAATTGTCCAGCGGCTGGCGGGTTCCCGGACAGCTTCTTGAATTCGTCGACTGCGGGTTGCGTGGTGTCGCGGTGAGCGATGAGCAGGAGTTTTTCATCGGCCAGGCTGGGATCCCAGTCAGGCGACTTCCAGGTTTCGGTGGACTCGCAGATGTAGATGTACGGCGGCGCCGAAGTGTAGAGCTGATAGAACTTTTCGAGATCGGCTTCTTTCCCGATCGCCAGCACGGACCCTGCAGCGGCGGCCGCAACCAGGCTCGCGGCATGAATGGTCACGAACAGAGCCGACATGATGACGCCGGGTGGAGTTGCGTTGAGCGTCTCGAAAACCTGCAGCGAGTGGGTGGCGACGATCTGCGGCGTCGCCGAGTGGCGGGTTGCAGTCTCGACCCCGTCGATGATTCTCAAGGCAGTTGCTGGCTGAATGGCTCCATTTGAGTCTGCCTCACGCAGGATCCCTTCTTTTCTCAATCGCCGGGCGAGTTTCGACATGCGATACGCGATGGGAATTCCAATCAGCAGGAATCCTCCGATGAAGAAAAAGAACCAGGCATTCAAGACGGCGCCGACAAAAAGGATCGACACGGCGGCGATCAGTCGGAACACGGCATCGAAGACCGGGTGCCGGCAGAAAATCAGAGCGTGCATGACCCATCCGCCATCAAGCGGCAGGATTGGCAGCAGGTTGAACCCGTTGAGGACGATTGAGATCGTCGCAATCTCGAACAACAGATCGTGCGGGATGTTGGCTGCGGCAGGGTTCTGCTTCAAATAAATGGCGAACGAGCCAAGCAGAATGCCGAATCCAATGCCAGGCAGGGGGCCGAGCAATGACACGACCACTTTTTTCCAGCCGGCGACGTTGTAGTGTTGCCCGGAGACCGCGGCACCGAAAAACGGAATGAAGAACATCTTCACATTTCGATAGCCGAACCACCTCATCGCCAGGTAATGGCCGAGCTCGTGGACGAAGAGGACTCCAACGAGGATCGGGAGAATCTGCATCGACTCGGCAAACGCCCCTGCGCCGACAAAAAGCATGAGGCTCACGACAAACAGGATGATCGCCCGAGCCCAGCTCGGCTTGCGGTTCTGAATCTGATCCATCGCTGCCAGGATCGCGGCATGGCGGCTGTCGATCGGAGCGTCCGCCTCGTCGTCCTGTAACGGCATGTCTGGTGTTTCGTCGTCGTTCATTTCGTTCTTTCAAGCCACGGGTGTCCGAGTTCACGGATTCTGGCCGCCGGACGGCTTGAGTTCAAAGCAGCCTGCCTCGTGATCTGACGACGAATGGATGATCGTAGAGAAAATCTGCCGTCGACAGGTGATCTGGACAGGTTTCCGGGATTCCCCTATCACGCCGCCTCGCAGAATCGGCGCTGAGGTTGCCGCTTCTCCAGGAGCTGAGTACGCCCGATGTGCGGGCTTTTACGTGAGTTTTTGCGGAGGCATGGATGCCGGACGCGGGCGCCTTGCGGCGCGGAGCCTGGGCTCAGTCCCGGGGACTGCTGTTTCCTGTTCTCATCGTCATGTCGGTGCTCGTTATCGTTGCGCCGATGCCGGCGATGGTTCTGGACCTGCTGCTCGCATGCAACATTACCGCGGCGGTGCTCATTCTGCTGACGACGATTTACGTCAGGAAACCGCTGGAATTCAGCGTGTTTCCGACGCTTTTGCTCGGCACGACGCTCGCCCGGCTGGTGCTGAACGTTGCCTCGACGAGGCTGATTCTGACTCGGGGTGCGACAGAAAAAACGCAGGCGGCCGGTGAGGTGATTCAGGCGTTTGGCGAATTCGTCACCGGTGACCGCATCGTCGTCGGGCTGATCCTGTTCTGCATCCTCATCGCGATTCAGTTTCTGGTGATCACGAAGGGCTCCGGCCGGATCAGTGAAGTGGCGGCGAGATTCTTTCTCGACGGGCTCCCTGGCCGGCAGATGTCGATCGACGCCGACCTGGCGAACGGCGTGATTACTCAGGACGAAGGCAAGCGACGTCGGGAAGAGCTCTCTCAGCAGGCTGACTTTTACGGAGCGATGGACGGTGCCAGCAAGTTTGTCCGCGGCGATGCCGTCGCCAGTATCGTCATCACTGTGATTAATATTCTGGGCGGATTCTATGTGGGCATCGTCGACGGCGGACTTGGTCCTGCCGAGACCGGATCGATCTTCACGAAGCTGACGATCGGCGATGGCCTCGTGACACAGGTACCGGGTTTTCTGATCGCGCTGGCCGCCGGCTTGATTGTGACTCGATCTTCCGTCGAGTCGGATCTGCCGAAAGATGTTGTCAGCCAGATCTTCCGCCATCCGGAAGCGATGTTTCTCGCCTCCGGCTTCCTCGCGTCCCTGTCGTTTACCGGACTTCCTGCGGCGCCGCTGCTGGTTCTGGCCGTCGGGTGCGGAGTCGTCGGGTTCGTGTTGCTGCGATCTCAAAGTTCAGAAGCTGCGAGCGTCGCGGCCGCGGTTTCGGAAACAAATGGGGCCGCGTCTCTGCCTGGAGCAGACCAGACGCCGGGCGATCTCCCGGAGGAGCGACTGACCGTCGAGGTGCTGACTGTCGAACTTGGAACAGGGCTCGTCTCGCTGGCGGATTCCGCGTCCGGCGGAGATCTGCTGGATCGAGTGACTCAAATTCGAACGCAGATCGCCGAAGAGTTCGGGATGATCCTTCCGAAAGTTCACATCAGAGATCACGGGTGGCTTGGACTCAATGAGTACGTCATTCGTCTTCGCGGCGTCGAGATGGCTCGCGGTGAAGTCTGGCCGACACAGCGACTGGCAATTGATCGTGGTGGAGCTCGCGGCACCTTGCCGGGTATCCGGGTCACCGACCCCGTTCAAGGTGACGATGCGGTGTGGATCGACCCCGCTCTTGCCGAGCAGGCGGGATCACAGGGCTTTTCCGTCGTTGAGCCAGCCAGCGTTCTCGGCCGGCATCTCACTGAAGTCGTGCGGTTTAACGCGGACGAATTACTGACTCGGCAACACGTTTACGAGCTTCTGGGGGCACTCAAACGTCGAGCGCCCAATCTGGCGGCCGAGCTGACTCCGGACGTCGTGCCGATGCCTCGCATTCACGGTGTCCTGAAAAACCTCCTGGCCGAACGGCTTCCGATTCGCGACCTGGAAACCATCGTGCAGGCCATGGTGGATGGCAGTGCCGCCAATCCGAGCCTGACGATGCTCACGGAATTTGTTCGAGCGGCCCTGTCGAGAACGATCTGCCAGAAGTTCTGCGATCAGCGGCGCCGGATTCACGCGGTCACATTCAGCACTTTGCTTGAGGACCGTCTTCGAGTTGCCTTCGCAGATGTCGCCAGTGGACGAGAGAACGTGCCTCTTTCGTCTTTCGAGAAGGACGCGATCCTGGGTTCGCTGGACTCGGAAGTTGCGCTGCTGACCAGGATCGGGCTGACGCCAGTCCTGCTCGTGCAGTCGCCGGAAACCCGAGCGGGAATCCGCTCGCTTGTTCGGCAGAAGTTTCCGCGGCTTGTCGTGCTCTCCCGGAGCGAACTGACTTCCGATACGGAAGTGGTCAGTCGAGCCGAGGTCGATCTCAACACGACAGAATTACGAGTGAGTTCCAGTTGAGATTCCTGATCACCATTTTCTGTTCCGTTTGATTTTTCAGCCCGCTCAGAGAAGAGCCGCCATCATGAGCACTGTCAGAACGTTTCGAGCCGCGTCAATGAAGGACGCGCTGGCAATTATCAGTCGGGAAATGGGTGACGACGCGGTCATCCTGGATTCTCGTGAGCTGTCGAAAAAGAGGTGGCTGTTGCGGTGGCTGAAGTCGCCGGTCGAAGTGGAAGTCACCGCCCAGGCACATGAGCCGGCTGCCGTTTTTGAAACCGGTGTCGGGCAACGCAGTTCACTCACCGATTCAGGGGCCATGTCGTCTGGCATTTCTCTGGAGTCTTTGCGTGAGGCGGACCCGGAAGAGACGGATTCAGGCCGGACTGATTTCGAGCAGGCTGACTCTGACAACCCGGTCGCAAAGGCAGTTCAGATCGCTGCCGAACTGGAACGCAGAGGTGTCGCCTCGCCCGGAATCGTTCCGTCTGAAGTGCAGGATTCGGTGACGGATGCGTTTTCACAGAAGCCAACTGCATCTGGCGTCAGGCCACGGTCTCTCGATCAGGCCGCCGGACTCGTTGCCAGCCTGGCCGCTGAGATTGGCCGTTCTGCGGAACCAGCCGCCGAGTCCGGGGCCATCTCTGACGAAGTCTCCGCACGGCTGGGATCGTTGCAGAAGATGGTTGAGAACCTCTCTCGAACAGCACATTTTCGCGGCTCTGAGGAAATTCCACCGGAACTGTTTGAGATTTTCACGCAGCTCATCGATGCCGATATGGAAGACGAAATTGCTCGCGAGTTGATTTTCGGTCTCCGACAAAGCGGCACACCCGAGCAGCTTGCTGACCCAACGGCTTCGCGGGCACTGCTCTCTGCGATGGTGGAAAACAGCATTCGATGTACGTCGCCAATTCTGCCGCAGCCCGGTCGCCGCAAAGTGGTCGCTCTGGTTGGCCCGACGGGAGTTGGCAAGACAACGACGATCGCGAAGCTGGCGGCCAACTTTCGCCTTCGAGACGGTATCAAGATGGGACTGGTCACCGTTGACACGTACCGCATCGCCGCCGTGGAACAATTGCGAACCTATGCTGAGATTATCGACCTGCCCATGAAAGTTGTGACCAGTCCACAGGAAATGCGGCAGGCTCTCGATGAACTGGCGGGGCTCGATCTGGTTCTGATCGACACCGCCGGACGCAGCCCGCGTGACGAGCCCAGAATTCAGGAGCTGAAAACGTTGCTGGCCGAAGCAGACGTCGACGAAGTTCACGTCGTCATGAGCCTCACGGCGAGCGTTCGCAGCATTGGCATGACCTGTGAGCAGTTTGGAGCTGTCAGCCCGACGGCTCTGATTCTGACCAAACTGGATGAGGCCGCCGGAATGGGCAGCCTGCTATCCGTGTCGAAGCAGATTTCGCTGCCAGTCAGCTATCTCACGACCGGACAGGACGTTCCGGAAGACATCGAGTCTGCCAGTTCGGCTCGGATTGCGAGACTGGTTCTGGGGCAGGACCGGGTCTACGACTGAACCCTCTTCTCTGAGAGCTTACAACCGGAGTGGCCATCATGGTGGATCAAGCAACCGCACTGCGAGGTCTCGTTGAAAAACGCGGGACCGAGCCGTCCGTTCCGGACGCTCCGTCGCCAACTCGAGCGCGAACAATCGCTGTGACGAGTGGCAAAGGTGGCGTCGGCAAAAGCTGCATCGCGCTGAACCTGGCAATTGCTCTGGCAGAAACGGGACGCCGTGTCTGCGTGCTCGACGCCTGCCTGGGCCTGGGGAGTATCGATCTGCTGTGCGGAATGACCGGCTATTGGAACCTGTCTCATTTCCTGAACGGGGCTCGCAATCTGGACGAGATCGTGCAGAAAGGCCCGGCCGGAATTCGCATCGTTCCCGGAGCGAGCGGGCTGACGGAGCTCGCGGATGTCGATTGCAAAACTCAGGCGGAGCTCATCATGCAGATGCAGCGGCTTGAGCAGGCGAACGACGTCCTGATCGTCGATACCGGCAGCGGAATACACAGGCTCGTTCGTCAGTTTGCTGCTGCGGCTGATCAGGCGCTGATCGTGACCGCACCAGAGACGACCGCGATTGCGGATGCGTATGCGACGATCAAAGCGCTTTCGGGAGCACAATCACCGGCCGCCCTGGAGCTGCTTGTGAATTCTGCCGAATCCGAAGTCCAGGGAAAGCGGATCGGCGACCGTCTGCTGAAGACCGCCGCAACTTTTCTCCATGCGGATGTCCGACTTGCCGGGACGGTCCGCAACGATCCAGCCGTCCCTCAATCGGTCGCGCGAAGATACCCGCTGCTGCTTGATTCTCCGGAATCGCCTGCTGCGCGTGATATTCGGCGTCTCGCATGTCGGCTCGTCGACGGAGCTGGCTCACTGGTGTCACCAAGGTCGTATTTTGATCGACTGACAAAGTAGTGCTTTGTCAAAGCGGAATTTACGGGTCGCAGTTTCAGTGGCGTAAGCTTCCAGCTTGCGATGTTCGGCCTCTGTGCGATGTTCGGCCACTGTGCGTCGGCAAGCAGGATGCTTACGCCACTTTTCCGCCCTGACAGAGCAGTCACACAGAGCAGTCGCAATGTGCCTCCAGATTCACCTGATGTGTCCAGCGAAATGGTCTATGTGGAAAAGCAATGATTCCATTAACGTCTCACCCCACCTCTTTTGAGCTGCAGCGTCTGCTGCAGTCCACTTCACGATGCTGAACTTTTCCGATCACGAAGAATACTCCGAAAAAAGTGATTGGACGGTGTCTGGTCAGCCGATAAATCGATCAGCGACTTCTGCACAGCAGGTCTGCCAACTCCCCGACGGCATGAGTGCGGAACGTCGCCCACCTCAAGAATCCGTCCCACTTCTTTTCACATCACCTGGACGAGACAGCAGTGACCGGCTGAGCCGGTCCTGGTGACGCACACCACGGAGGGTTTCATGGCCACGAAGCTCAGTCCCGAAGAACTTCTTGAAGTCTGGATAGACTTCAAGGCGAATCTGAAAGACCAGCGCCTCAGAAATATTCTTATTGAACGTTTTCTGCCACTGGTAAAATACAACGCGGAACGTGTCTGGCAGAAACTCCCTGAAGGAGTCGATCTGAACGACCTGATTTCCGCTGGTGTTTTCGGTCTGATGGACGCCATCGAGGCGTTTGACCTGGAACGCGGCGTGAAGTTTGAGACGTACTGCGTGCCTCGAATTCGCGGTGCGATGCTCGATGAACTTCGTACGATGGACTGGGTTCCCCGCCTCGTTCGGAGTAAAGCCAGCAAGCTGGAAGCGACCCGCAAGAGGGTCGAAGCTCGCGTGGGACGGCCTCCCACCAATCAGGAGATGGCGACCGAACTCGAAGTGTCGATGGAAGAGTTTGAGAAAATGAAGTCGGACGCGAGTGCCGTCAATCTCGTGAGTTTAAACAAGAAATGGTACGAGACAGACAGTTACAAAGACGTTCGTGAAGTCGACATTGTGGAAGACAGTAAGGGCGAGGATCCGACCGAAGACCTTCAAAAACGCGACGTCATGCGACTTGTTACCAAAGGTCTGAATCGGAATGAGCGGCTGATTGTCATTCTTTATTACTACGAAGAATTGACAATGAAGGAAATCGGACAGACTCTTGGTCTTTCCGAGTCTCGCGTCAGCCAGATGCACTCCAGCCTCGTGCTGCGGCTCAAAGATCAACTGCACCGCCGCCGTCCCGAGTTTGCGGAATAGTCCGCGAATTTGACCGCGTCCCGATCAAAGAACGAAGCCCCCGTCACCGGGGGCTTTTTTCGTTGACGTCGTTAGACGCGAGCGCGCCGGCAAACTGCCCGTTGACCAGGTAGCGGCACGGAGCGAGCCGTCCGGTCAGAGCGTGTTTTTACATGCAGAACCGGGCGGCCTGCGCCGCTCCGATTCAGGGATCAGACTTTTTCAACGGACTGCTAAATCGTCCGCAGCATGGAAATCGAAACAACCAGCATGGATGCGATGATCAATCCGGTTGACGAAGGTTGAGGGGGATCCTTCAGTCCGGTCGTGATTCATTGTCCTGCTCATCATCGATTGTCGATTGAGAGGCGGACTTCCTGGGGCATTCGCGGGACAGGGCCCCTCAGAACCGGCACAGACGACACGGACTGGCAACAGAGAACGCACCATGATTTCAAATTTGCAACTGCAACCGCAACTGCAACCGCTGGAGTTTGTCGCCGAGCTGCGTCTTCGGCAGTGGGGAAGACGAAATTACGTTTCCGCTTCAATGCGAATTGACTCGGACTGGCATCCTGTCGTTCTGGATGAGATGCAGCGAAAGGACGCGGAGCTGCTGGGCGAAGCTCCGTTGCGAATCATCATCGGTTCGGCGGGAATCATCCCTCTTGAGCCCTCACGTCATGAGAGGATTCGCATTGATCAACTACATGCCGCCCTGGCTGGTCCCCGGTTCCCGCTGCGAAGATCCGATCAGGCCCGCGCGATTCCGGTGCCGGTGAGGCGGCAGGAGCCCACGAATTGAAGCCCGCGAAGTGATCTGGTTCAGTTCAGGACGGTCGCCTGGCTGTTTGTGTCGATGGCTGGAGCTTCCATCAGGGGAATCAGAGTTTCCTCGTCATCCTTGCCGGCACGCTTGAGGACGATGATCGCGCCCGGGTTCGCAGTGCTCAGCGGAGTCAGCCGCAGCTTGTCGCCGAGGAATTCCAGCTCGAAGTCAGCCTGCAGCGGGAGTCCTTTGCGCGTCAAATCGAGGCTGAGATTCCGTACGGGAACACTCGAAGACGTTCGTCGGGCAGAACCATCGTAGGTGTAGTACCCCTGCGCGGTGCCTCGCGGGGAGTTCCATCGGACGTGTCCTTCCGCCGTGAATCGGATGGAATTCGTCTTGTTGAACCAGCGACCGATGAGCTTCTCCTGCGGAGTCTCCATACAGGAGCACAGCAGCAGGCAGGGAAGGATCAAGGCCAGTCGGGCTGATTGACGGACGCTAAGCATTTTTCGGTTCTCGCGGATGCGATCCTGACAGAGGAAGTTACGGGCAGACACAGGTCAGAGAATCAACGTGGACCAGCCTGGGCGGTCCGTTACTACAGACAAACTGTGCAAATGATTCAGCGGAGACATCGTAGGGACCGAGTCCAAGACCCAGAAACGTGGGGCCGATACTGCGAACCTGGATCGTTTTCCGAGCTCGAACGGCGAATCCCTGACCTCCTGACGAAAACGTGCCGGCAATTGTCACAGTGGACCGATTCTCTATGGTGTCCGCGTTCGTCAGATCCGCCAGAAGAACACCTGAAAATGTCTGGCCGGCAATTGTGACCTGGACGGTTACTCCAGTATCTGTTGAGCCATGTGTGCTGGTGTGCCCAGTTCCAAAGTGGCCGCCAAAATCCGCCACACTTACTCCGACGCCTCCCCCGTCAGGCCCGACTCGATCCGTATCGACACCGAACTGAATTGAGTCTCCTGCATTTGGATCAAAGCTCGAAAAGTTGATTTGGAGGGATGCTGGTGTGGTTCCGGCCGTTGCGATCGGCGATGCGGTAACACCACCAGTCGCTCCGAAAGTTGTGAAAGTATCACTGATAGCCGGTGTTCCAATCCCCATGAAATTTGCACCAGTGTTGTTGTCAGATGTCCCGCCAGGTCGAAAATCAAAGAACCCGTTGTCCGCCATCGATCCCCCCCCTTCGTTGACCATCGTCCCCGACTGGAGAAGAAACCTAATGCTGGTCAGTGGAGGGCTTGAGACGGTGGTTGTGTAATTCGAAACTCGATATGCGTCTGGAGTCGTGAAAGTGTCACCACCACCCGCAGGGAGCGTGTTCACTTCGATATCCACGGAAAACGTTCCGGTGATACAGCTGGGAGTCGAATTGCAATCAAAAAGGACTGCTGTGCCAGTGTCGGAAATCGCCCCCAGTACGATTTCTCCGACGTTCAACGCATTCGATACGTTGCCGTTAGTGCAGCCTCCCGTGGTCGTGTCGAGCGGCACGATCGATCCGAGGACCGTATTGGCGCTGGCGGCATCGTTGGCATCGCCTCTGGCGGCCGCAGGGCTGCCACCGTTGCCCCAGGTCTGGACTCCAGAAAGTGCCGCTGCGTCGAGCGAGTTTTTCAGCTCGGTCCGCGCCAGCCAGATGTGCGCGATGTCAAGTACGAAAACAAACAACGCCATGACGACGGGCAGCGTGACGATTACCCAGATCGTGGAGATGCCTGAGCGATTCCAGCGTAGCTGGCTAGCACTGTATCGTGCTTGTTGCTGTTGTTGTTTGCGCATAAAGAGCTACGGAGTGTTGTTTGTTACGGTCACTGTGATTTCCCGGAAGGCCGTTGCGTTGCAGGAATCGGTTGTGCTGAGTCTGAGCGTGTGAACCTGGCTGCCGCCTCCGTCAGCCGGGACGATGACGGTCAGAGTATTTGACGCCCCGGTCGCGCTTGCCAGAGTTCCGTTTGCAGGTGGATTGGTCGAAGTCACGGTCCAGTTGAGAGCAGTTGCGGCGAACGCGCCTTCTTCAGGGTCCGTGGCTGCTCCCGTCAGATTGATGTCCAGCGTGTCGCCCGGATTCGGAGTTCCACCGGAGATCGTGATGACCACATTTCCGTTCGTAATCGGAGTATTTTCAGTATCTCCACCGTCGAGGCCATTTACGGATGTGGCGGTGATAGTCGGTAAAGCCGTCGTGTTTGCGGTTTCAACCCGAAAAACCGTGGAGTGCTCGATTGTCGGATCGTCAGCATTTCCTGCCGTACCATCGGCACCATTGAGGTTGAATCCAAACGTTGACAGCACATTGGGGACATTTCCCGTCAGACGCACACAGACAGTGACTTTGACATACGCCTCGTCGGAGGGGGCTCCGTCAGGCAGCGTCGTCGGAGATGCGCCACACTTGCAGGCAACTGCGACATCTGATTGAGAGGTGTTGGGGACGCAGGCATTGTGCTCAAGCTTGACCTCGCATGATGCGGAAACGCCGTGATTGGCAAGATAGGTATCAATTGCGGTCTTCAGGTCTCCACCGCTGCCATAGTTCGACAGGTTGGGAGTCGATGACTGGAGTCGACTGACTTCTGCTGCCAGCTTTGCGCCAAATCGTGAGGCGTAGGAAACCTGCTGGTTGAACTGCATGATCAGTGCGAATTCGACGACCGCCAGCAGGAAGATGATCATGATCGGCAGCCAGAGAATCAGCTCAAGCGTAACGACCCCGCGACGGCCGGAAGGACGCCTGTTGAAGGGTGAGCTGAAAGCGGACATCCTCATGCTGATCGTGATTTCCTGTTCTGGGTCGCACGCCGATCTGTGAGACGGCAGCCGCTGTGGCGAACGATTTGCTTCTTTTCTTGCAGGATCCGTGCCGGAATGGTCCCGGTTCTGGAATGGCATGCAGAGCGGGATTGCGGTGCTGCCTCGCGTTAACGCGCGGTGATGGGCAGTGTTGTGCGTCTCCCCTGGTTAACACCTCGCTTTCGCGATTCGTTCACTTTGCGGTCGTTCCGGCCCGCATCGGTGACGAAGGCAGACTGAAGTTCTCTCGAATGATGAAATTCCCTGAAGGCAGTGACACATCGGCAGAGACTGACAGTCGAGAGATTTCGTCCGACTCGGAAATCTCACAGAGCGAGCGAACGTCCGTTCTGATCGCGATTGGACTCACCACCATTGTTTTTCTGTGTGGGCTGACGGTCGCGGACCCGGACCTGTGGGGGCACACGCTGTACGGGCTGCGTTCAATGGAAGCTGGCGTGCTGACCGAGACAGCGGACCCGTTTTCGTACACGGCTCCCGGAGCTCGCTGGGTCAATCACGAATGGTTGTCCGAGCTGATCTTTGGCGGGCTGTGGCAGGCGACCGGAGCCATCGGCCTGGTGATGTGGCGGAATCTGATCGTCGTTCTGGTCGCTGTGGTTGCGGCTTTGTCAATTCGGCGAGCTCAGGCCGGACAGGCTGCGACAGTCCTGCTTCTGGCTCTGTCCGCAGAATGTCTTTCCGATTTCGTCGTGTTTGTCCGGCCTCAACTGGCGACGTTTGCTCTGTTCGCACTCTGGCTGTTCGTCCTGCGCGGTTACTGGGACCAGCGGACTCGCTGGATCTGGTGTCTGCCGGTGACGATGGTTTTCTGGGTGAACCTGCACGGTGGTTTTCTCGCCGGCCTGGGAGTGCTCGGCGTGGTGACGCTGAGTGCAGTCGTCCGGGCAGCAGTCGTCCGGGCAGCGGTCGAGACTCAACCGGGCGAGGAGTCTGTTGTTCGAAAAATTCTCCACAATGCATCAGTACGAGACCTGGCGGCCGTTTCCGGTCTCTGCGCGGCCGCCACTTTCGTGAATCCCTACGGCGTGGAAATGCACCAGATGCTGTGGGACCACTTGATCAGCGAGCAGGCCGTACGCGAGTGGCAGCCGTTGTGGAGCGTCTCCGGGATCGAAAGTGAGGCTCCCCTGTGGAGCCTTGGCCGAACGCTTCTGAGCTGGGTGCCGTTTGTGATCCTCGTCCCGACTTTGATTTTCTCACGTCGGTGGAAGTGGATTGACCTTGCGATCCTCGCTGTCGTCGCCTGGCAGGCAGTCAGTCACCTCCGGCACGTGGCATTGCTGAGCCTCGCCGTGCTGGTCCTGCTGCCTGGTCCGCTGACCGAAGCTCTGCAGAAAACGTTCACGCATCTGACCGAACGCTGGCAGCGGCGAGAGGCAAAGCTGATCCGAATTGCGGGCACTGTCGGCGTTTGCCTGTTTCTGCTGGGGCTGCAGGTTCACGGGGCGAGGGAAATGTGGCGGCACGGAATCGCTCCGTGGGAGATCGCGGTCGAGTGTCGCAGCTACGTTCCCGGCGTGCCGGCCAGCGCCGTCGCGTTTCTGCAGGATCAGCAGATTGCGGGAAATCTGGTGACTGACTACGGCTGGGGCCAGTTCGTGATCTGGCATTGTTTTCCGCAGAATCGAGTCGCATTTGATGGGCGGTACCGGACGGTGTATTCGCCGGAGCTCGAAAAGGAATTCTTCGCGCTTCAGCGAGCAGGACAGGATCGGCCACAGACAACGCCGATCCTCGATCGTCACCCGACAGACATTGCCCTCGTACCCGCCGGACGCAGTGTTGACGACTATCTCAAGCAGCGAGCCGACTTCCGATGCGTGTACCGCGACGGGCAGGCCTCGATATTTGTCCGCCATGTTTCAGGATTTGAACACTTGCCGTCTGTCAGTGATCAGGCCGAGTCGATTCCGACTCAGCCGACCTGGACGACGTTTCCCGGCCTGGCGAACGGCACGGCTGTTGCAGATAGAGCGGGAGCCGGTTCGTAGAGCGTGCCGCTCGCATTGGCTCGTCCGTCCGTTTTTGCGGCGGTTTCTACCAGGTAACGAGAGATTTCGATCGACGGCGTGCCGGAGAGCGAGACTAATCCCAAAGGGGTTTCAGCGTGCTTCGAAAGCGAAACTTTAAGATCAGAGACCAGAAACGTCGGTCTAAAGGCTCGATTTTCGTCGAGTACATTTTGTTGGTGACGATTGTCGGAATCGGCGTGATCGTCGGTCTGGCCTGCATCCGTGAGGCGCTTGTCAACGAGCTGATCGATCTTGCGAACGCGATTAATGCGATTAACACCTGATTCTGGTGTATCCGCGCGGCAACCCTCACCGCGAGACTGTTAACGCCCGTTAGTAGCCAGGCTGCGACCTGTGAAGATTCATCACGCCGCCCGAAATGCCTCCGATCCGACCAGTCTGGTCAGTGATCCAGAGTGCAGAGCTGCGTCGAAGCGCGGCGGTGTCATCGTCCTTGAGTTCATTCTCGCGATGCCGATCCTGTTTATCGCGACATTGGCGATTTTTCAGTTTGGAATTCTTGCCCTCGTGATCCAGGCTGGCACAACCGCAGTGATGGAAGCGACTCGTGAGGGAGCAAAAGTCTTTGCGTCCGGCCTCTTGTTGGACAACAACGTGGCTGGCGACACCGATCCAAATGGCGATGACGATATCGCGGACAGGATTGCTCTGGTGGCGGAAGAGTTTCTTAACCTGCACGGGCTGGAAGTACGGGACTCAACACCGGTCGGGGCTGCGACGGACAACGCAACGATTGCTAACGTGGTCCTGCTCATCGATCGCGGCGGAGCGACAGCGACTCGTGGAGACGAGGCGATCACGTGCAACCGAACCGGCACGGCCGCCGGAGCTACAGAGATCGTCGTGACGCTGTGCTTCAATCTTGTCGATCCGACGAACCCGACAGGAGCAGGCAATCCCGTCCCCGACTGGTTAAGTGCGTTTGATATGTCGATCTCAAGCTATCGTTTTGAGATGACATCGCGGGCGAATCTCGAATAGTGACCCTGAACTCGATTAGTGACCCTGAAGCTGTGAGTCGACTATGCAACCGGTCATCCAGGAATTTGTGATCTGGTTCGGGCGATTTGTCTTTTGCTCGACCGTGATCCTGATCGCTGGCCACTTCGTGGGACGACGGATGCGGGCCCGCAAAGCTGAGCAGATTGCAGAATCCGAGGCCTCGGTTGCCAGCAAATCGCCGACCGGTGGAATGAAGAAGCTCGCTTCGCGATCCTGATTCGCCCGCAACGCTCGAAGAGGCTTTGATGGACCTGCAATCGCTCGAAACGTGGATTCTGCTGGCCTGCGTTGCAGTCTTTACGCTGTCTGCGGCCGTGACGGACTTCCGGACCCGGCGGATTCCAAACTGGTTGAACCTGACGGCGTTCGGGCTTGGACTGTGCTTTCAGGCATGGCGTGATGGCTGGGCCGGACTTGGCTCCGCAGCACTCGCCTTCTCCCTGGGCTTTGGGATGTTTCTGGTTCTGTGGCTCATCGGTGGCGGCGGCGGTGGCGATGTGAAGCTGATGGGAGCCCTCTCCGTCTGGCTCGGAGTGAGCCTGATCTGGCAGGTTGTGATCTACTCGACGATTCTCGTCGCGATCCACTCGGCGTTTGTCTCTGCGACGAAGAAAGATGAGACAAAGAAAGAGACGCCCCTTCCGGTTCCTGTCAGCGACGCCCCTGGCAACGGGATGCCTCCGAATGACGGACGCATCCGCGTGCCGTTTGCTGTGCCCGTCGCGTTGGCCACCTGGATTGCGATCGGGCTGACGCTTTCGGGCATCCAGTCACCCCTGGCGATGCTGTAATTCTCAGCGAGCTCTGCGTTGCTCAACCGGGTTAGGACCGGCGGTGAAATTAAATCGGTATCTGTGGTGAGAGGGTGTAGTTGTAGCGTGGGAGGAGATCGTCGAATTCGATCGGCATGTGTCTCTTAAATTCAGCGCTGGCTTTGCGGCCCGTTTC
>JAQBVJ010000252.1 GCA_027623235.1 Planctomycetota bacterium | reverse complement strand
CAGCGATCAACTGCCACCACTTCCTCAGCCGGTGAGCAGGCAGCGCAGTAGAAAGCCGCCGAGCGGCACACCCTGGCGATCAGGTCTCTCACTCCAGAAACGCGTGAACCGAGCCCAAGGGCCATCAGGCTACAGGTTCGAACTGGCAGACCAATCAATCCGGGGTGCGCCGCGTCGACGGCTTCCGCTCTCTCACTTCTCAAACATGCTGGCCTTATCGACGACAGGTCACAGCTTCAATGACGCAATCGCCGAGCGTGCGCTACCGAAATTCCAGAAAGATTCGTGGCGAGAAACCGTCAGACAACACCGGTTCTACACAGTGGTGGGATGACCTGACAAAGTGCCGCCGGAAAACCGATCTCGGTGCGAAACAGACATCCGGCGTACACTTCGGCGCCCGGGCTTGACTGAAGGAACTGTCAAACCGAACGCATTGCATCGCGCCCTCACGACAGATCCGCTGGCCTGACTGACGAAAATCCTCGGGCGACTATGAAGGGAACAGGAGTGTTCAGGATGAACCGTCTGCTCATCGCGTTCTGCCTTGTCGGCCTGGCCGGATTGGCTGACCTCAGCGCCGAAGAATTCGATCTGCTGGCCGAGGCAACGACGCCGAAAATTCATCCGTGGCAGGATGACGCCGCTCTGCACGACGTCCAGTTTGTCGGTCGAAAAATCGGCTGGGCCGTCGGAGATCATGGCACGGTCTGGTCGACCGAAGACGGCGGAGAAAACTGGACTCGCATTCCCGTTCCGATCGGAGGCTCGCTGCGAAGCATCTGCTTCTGGCGGAAAGAAGGCGCGGCGAGCAACCGCGTCGCCTGGATCGCCGGACGCGACACGGAGCCGTACACGCGAGTCGGTTTCGGCATCATCCTGAAAACAGAAGATGCCGGAAAAACCTGGAAGCAGATGGGTTTCCGTCTGCCGCCGCTCAATTACATTCGATTTTTCGGAACGGATCAGGGCATCGCCGTCGGTGAAGCAACGAACAATTTTCCGACCGGAGTCTGCATCACCGAAGACGGCGGTGAGACCTGGCAGCCGGCGGCCGGAAAGAAAACCACTGGCTGGCACGCCGCGGCGTTTACCGAATTTCACGACGGAGTTGTCGCCGGACCGCGCGGGAAGATTTCTCTCGTCGCCGGTTCGAATGTCGCGCACCCGCGGCTTGATCCGAGCAGCCTGCGAGCTGTCCGCGGCCTCACGATGGCCGACGGATTCTCCGGCTGGGCCGTCGGCGAGGGCGCGTTGACTCTGCGCACGACCAACGGTGCCGTCACATGGGAACCTCCCGCAAGTTCCTTGCCGCGAGGAATCGGCCGGTTCGTGGATTTCCAGACGGTTGCGTCTGTCGGCAAGCGAGTCTGGATTGCCGGCAGTCCCGGTTCGATCGTGTGGCACTCACCCGACGAAGGCAAAACCTGGCAGCCTCAACGGACGAAACATCGGCAGCCGATCCACTCGCTGTACTTCAGCTCGGAAACTCACGGCTGGGCCGTCGGCGCGTTCGGTCTGATCCTGCGCACAACCGACGGCGGAGCCAGCTGGCAGGCGGCTCGCGGCGGCGATCGCAGAACGGCGGTCCTGTCGATTCACGCGCGGCCCGATCAGATTCCCTTCGGAATGCTTTCAAAATACGGCGGCGAAGACGGCTACCGCACCGTCGTGACGATCATGCCGCGTTTCGATTCCGGTGACAGTTTTGAATCCGGCTTTGAGCTCGAACGACGCGCGCAGGACGCGGTCACTGCCGTCGGAGGCAGCGCAGCTCAGCTCGGCTGGCGATTACCCATCGCGCTGCCGGAGCTCGAGACCAGCCTCGACGCACTTGCTCGCGAGTGGCAGAAGCACACGGAAAACCAGCTCGTTCAGGTCGTCGTGTCGAACCTTGTCGCGCAGATTCGCACCTGGCGGCCGAGCATCGTGGTCCTTGACGAGCCTGCTCCGAACGACGCGGCGACGACGATGATTCAGGACGCCGTCAAACGCGCCGTTCGTGAGGCTGCGGACCCGACTCGCTGGATCGAGCACCAGCAGCTCGCCGGGCTCGGCCCGTGGACAACAGAGGCGATCTTTCTTCGCACTCGAAATTCCCGGACCGGGCAGGTCTCGATCAGGCCGTACTCGATCCTCAGCAAACAGACGGCGACCGTTGAGTCATTCTCCGAACGCGGCCGCAGCCGGCTGTTGCCAACGCGGGATCATCGATCAGAAACAGAATTCTTCACGAAGCTCGACCAATCGGAGGAGCAGTTTCAGCTCGTCTCGCAGCGGGATCTGCTGACCGGGATTTCGATTCCGTCGGACTCGGCCGCGCGGCGGCCAACGCTCCCCTACGACACGGCTCGGATTGAGGAGTACTCGCGGCTCGCCACGAAGCAGAAACACTTTCGAGGCATCGTCGAGAGCATGATCGACCAGCCGGCCCAGGCGTCGAAGATGCTCGCCGAAATTCGCGACGTCATCGGCGATCTGCCGCGACCGGAAGCAGCGATGCAGCTTTCACAACTGGCTGCCGACTACCGCCGTCGCAGCCAGTGGGAACTCGCCGAGGCGACTCTCATCGAGCTCATCAATCTTTAC
>JAQBVJ010000021.1 GCA_027623235.1 Planctomycetota bacterium | reverse complement strand
AACTGAGAAGCTCATTCCTGCGGCAGTCGGCTCTTCTCAGAAAGAGAAACCTCATGGCATCGATCGGCAAAGAAGCGGGCGGCACGAAGCGGATTCTGTTCTACGCTCCGGACGGAAAACGCAAGACGATCCGACTCGGGAAGTGCTCACAGAGGCAGGCTGAGGCGGTCTGTCTGCGAGTTGAGCGGCTGGTGACGGCAAAGATCACCGGACACAGTCCAGACGATGAGACAGCCCGCTGGCTCGCTGAGATTGACGACAAGCTCCACAGCAAGCTGTCAAAGGCCGGGCTGGTCGCTTGCCGTCAGCAGGGCGGCGAGTCCCTGAAGGGTTTTCTGACGGCCTACATCGACGGCAGGACCGACGTTGCGGAGCGGACTCGAAACAACCTCTGGCAGGCCGGTAACTTCCTCACGGAGTTTTTCGGTGAAGGCTGCCGGCTTGATTCGATCAGCGCGGGCG
Organism: Planctomycetota bacterium; assembly: GCA_027623235.1. Classification (GTDB taxonomy): domain Bacteria; phylum Planctomycetota; class Planctomycetia; order Planctomycetales; family Planctomycetaceae; genus JAQBVJ01. Next base: position 70,787 of record JAQBVJ010000021.1, on the reverse strand, counting down.
ACACGGACCGCTGGCGGGTGTGGTTATTCGAACGACTCGCCGAGAATACCGCACGTCGGCATTGTGGCCGTGGTAAGCAGTTTTTCCGGGCTGCTGTGCGTCGCAAGCTGATTGCGGAAAGTCCATTTGCTGACATGCGTGATTGCGGAGTGCGCCCGAGTGACCCGTCGCGGCAGTTCTTCCTGGGCGAAGCGGACTCACTGAAGATTCTGGGTGAGTGCCCGACGCTGCAGTGGAAGCTGATATTCGCGCTGGCTCGCTGGCAGGCCCTGCGGACTCCGTCGGAGCATCTGCGGCTGCGATGGTGTGACCTCGACCTCGAAAACCGCACGATGATCGTTCACCAGCCGAAACTCGAAACCTTTGGCAAGCCAACGCGAAGAATGAGAATCTTCGAACCCGTGCTGAGTCTGCTGATCGAACTGCGGGACATCGTCCAGCCGGGGCTCGACTGCCCGCTGTCGGCGAACATCATCCATGCCGACAAGGGCGACGCGGTCAACTGGCGGCAGACGTTCCAGAAGATCGTCAAGCGGGCCGGCGTGGAACCGTGGCCGAAACTGTTTCAGGCACTGCGGGCGACACGGGAAACAGAGCTGGCCTCGGTTCTTCCGCTACACGTCGTCACAGCGTGGTGCGGTAATACTCCCAAGGTCGCGCTGGGGCATTATCTGATGACAACCAACGATCACTTCGAACAGGCATCGTCGCTCGACGTGAGCCCGAAAAGTGTGACCGAAAAACCGGCACGATTTCCGGCACGGTACACGTCGGAATTGAGCTCCACAGGGCGGAACGCAAAACAGGAACCCCTCGAAACTCCATTGAGTTCCGAAGGGTTCCGTACTGTTCCAGTGAACAGATACCCCCGACAGGATTCGAACCTGTGACCCCAGCTTTAGGAAAGCTGTGCTCTATCCAACTGAGCTACGGGGGCAAACCGGGCAATCGACAATTCTGCAGGAGTATCCTGCCGGGGAAGACGGCTTGCAAGCAGACGGAAATCCCGTTGCCGTCGTCATTGAGTTGTCGCTGTCGTTTGAGAACGGGGCTTCAATGACCACGAGCCGTCATCGGCTACCTGGGTTCGTCAAGGTGGTTGAGAAAATCTGCGAATCCCTCGTCAGCCGGGGGAGCGTCTTCGTCGTCGGCTGCAGGATCGATGAGTTCTTCGTCTTCGTCTTCGTCAAAGTCCTCGACGAATGCCTCATCGACGGACCCGACATCTTCGACCGAGACCAGTTCGCCATCGTCCTCGTCCCATTCGTCTTCCGGTGGTGACCAGACTTCACCGCCCGCGGGAACGGCAAGATTAACCGACGGCGTCTCTAACTCGGGCGGCATTGCGACCGAGTTGGCTTCTGCTGCCGGCTCGGGGACAGCGACGGATTCCGGTGCGATGGCGGGTTCACGTGCGGGTGCTTCGGCGGTTGAGGTCGGCGCTGCGGACGATTCATCGTCGGCTTTCTTTCGAGCAAAACGTCCGAAAAGCGATTTCAATCGTCCGGTCACCTTGCCATCGACTCTGGCCGGTCCGGCATCTTCTGAGTCCGGCTGCAATGGCGTCGAGCGAGTTGCGAGCGCGACCGGCTCAATCGGGACCGCTTCGATGGGCGTGACTTCTTCGGCTGGCGAATGAAGCTGCAGGACCGGCGGCGACTGTTCGTCATCCAGTTTCTCGTCCAGTGGTTCGAGCAGCTCGACGGGTTCCAGTTCAACCAGGTCGTCGTCAATCACATCGTCCGGTTCCAGTGGCGCGAGTTGCTCGGGTGTCGAATCGTCGCTTGAGGAACTGTCGAACGATTCGGGATCAGCAGCAAAGCCCGCCTTGTCGCGTACCGAAGCGTCGACAGTTTCCAGGCCGGATCCGTAATCGTCACCGCTGTCGATGAGCCGGCTTTTAATGAGGATTTCCGGGGCACTTTGATCCATGTCGATGCCCGGCGCGTCGAGCGCGGCGAGTGCGAAGTCCTGGCTGAGGAACTCATCGTCCGGTTCGGCGGCCGGGCGTGATCGGCTCCTGACTCCTTGAAACTCGACGCGAATCTCCAGCGGGCCGACCGTCAGGACGTCTCCGGGATTCACCGGGAAGTTGATCTTTGCCGGAACGAGCTCGCCGTTGACCCGCGTTCCATTGGCGCTGCCAAGGTCCCGCACATCGACGGTTTTTTCACCGACAAGAATCTGACAGTGCCGTCGACTCACCTCGCTTGACGCGACCCTCAAATCGCACCGGCCCCGCTCCCGACCGATCAGGACGTCGCGGGACACCTTGATTTTTTTTTCGGGCTTGCCGGCCGTGTTGACTCGAAGCAGAACCTGCATCTGGCTTTCGGAACTCGCTGAGTGGAAAGATCGTTGACACAACTATTCGTCGACGAGGTCATCATACCCGCGTTCCGTCGAGTCTCAATCAACCGCCCGGTCGGTGGACGCGGGCGGACTATTACGGACCGCTGCGAGACTTCCGCAGTGACTTTGCGGATTCTGCCGAAGAATCGTGATGTGCCGGTTCTGAGGGGCCGATAACTGAGACTGAGCAGTGTCTTGTGCGTCGTCGCGCATGACGTCTGCCTCGACGAAACAACTCAAGCCTCTCCTCGCGAACTCACAGGGGGCAAACGATGCCACGCGACACGGAAAACCGATACCGCCGAATCGTCCTCGCAGGAGTCATCCTGTCGGCGGTGTTTGCTGCTCTCTGGACGCCGGACACAGTTCAGGCGGCCGGCAACGGCCAGCCCACGGACTGGAACCGGTTCTATTACTACCCTTACGTGTACTATCCCCACAATTTTCAGCAGCAGCAGGGCAGTTACGACCACCTCTATTACAGGTACGCCCCGAATCAGCGAATCCCGGTCTACAACCGAAACTGGTACAACTTCTACCCGACAGATAAGCCGTGGTACAAAGGCAACCACTTCAAACTGGACGTCTTTTGATCTCGACGGTTTGAACTTCGGGTGAGCCTTCCTGACGGAGGCTCGACTGGAGTAAACAAACGAACCCGCGGCGAATTTCGTCGCGGGTTTTCGTTTTGTGAGTGACGAAGTTTCGAGAGGCCTTCGAAAACGGTCAGCCGGAGTTTCGTCATCTCAGACGCTCAATCGCGTGTCGCAAGTTTCCTCATCCTGTACGCTGTTCAATGTGACTCGACGATCTGCCAGACATGTTCGGCTGGAAACCGCTTTGAACTCCGTTCAGTCGCCGGTCTTCCTGATCGACGCTCGACGCCGGGTCGCGTTTCTCAATCGTGGCTGCGAGCAACTCACCGGCTGGACGCTCGCCGACGTTGGCCATGCCATCTGTGAGTTCGTTTCGGACGTCGAACCGCGGCATGTTGAGGAACTGACGTCGGCACTCTGCCCGCCGCCGGACGCGTTCGTAAAGCCGGCGAACCCGACACCCCGATTCTTCGTTCACCGTGAATCGCGCGCGACGGCCAGTCGGCTGGTCCATTTTTTTCCGCTCAGTGACGAGGACGGAACGGCGTACGTGCTGGGCCTGATCACAGAACATCCCGCAGTGCGAGCGGCGCCGGACCGATCGATCCTGACCGACGTTCACGCCGAGCTTGCGGCGCTGCGTCACTCGATTCGCGTACGGTTTTCGCTGTCGTCGATCGTCGCGAAGAGTCGGCCGATGCAGCGAGTGCTGAGGCAGATCGATGTCGCGCGAGGCACGAAGACTCCCGTCCACATTTCCGGGCCGGCCGGGTGCGGCCGCGAGCATGTGGCACGCGTCATCCATTACGAAAGCCCGTTGAGTGCCAAAGCGTTCGTTCCGGTCGACTGCCGAAACGTCGCGGCGCGCGAGCTGCGCGAGTCGATCAGCCGTCTCGTGCAGACCGACTGGGCCGAGCTCTCGCCCGTCGAGGCACTTCAACCGGGATGCCTCTGCTTCTTCCACGTCGACGAGATGCCGCGTGATGTTCAGGAGCGGTTCCTCAATTTTGTCGAGTCCGATTCCGCCGCCGCCGCGTTCCACAAACGCGTCCGCATCGTGTCGACAAGTGACACGGGGCTCGAAACGGCTCTTCAGGATGAGCGGCTTCTGGAGCGTTTTTACTTTCTGCTGACGTCGTTGCAGATCCCGCTGCCACCGCTGTCCGATCGCGAAGAGGATCTGCTGCTGCTCGCCCAGCACTTTCTGGAGCGCGAGAACCGCGGCCGCAGCTTACAGATCGGCGGCTTCGCGAATGATGTCCGCAGAAAGTTTGCCGAATACAACTGGCCGGGGAATCTTGACGAGCTGCGGGCCGTCGTGACCGACGCCGCGAAGCAATGTGATGAGTCCACGATTCGACTGAGCCATCTGCCGTTTCAGTTTCGAACGGGACTCGACGCACAACAGCTCGGTCCGCCACCGACCATCGAGCCGCTTGACGAAATGCTCGCGCGGATCGAACGAGAGCATCTCGAAGCCGCGCTCCGCCAGGCCGGTGACAACAAATCCCAGGCCGCTCGACTGCTCGGCCTGACCCGAGCCAGCTTCTACCGCCGGCTTCAGAATCACGGACTCGCCGGCGACAGCGAGTGACGCGAGACGCGCGGCGACCATTTGTCGACGACCGCAGATCGGCAGGGCATCGCGGCGCTTTGAAACAAATCCGAGAGTGGCGGCGATGTCGCGGTGGTTCATCGCGAGCTCCGCCACCGAAGTTCTCGCCTGCGGCTCAACGTTAAACGACCGACGCTGATGCCATGCTGAACAGTATTGGCTTCCAGCTTGCGATGCCCGCTCACAGAAAGTCGGCAAGCAGGATGCTGACCCCACACTCAGCCGTCGAGCATTCCGCGCAGGTAAGCGAGCGATTTCTGCGCCTCGCGGAATTCGGCTGACTCCGAGATTGTCGCGGCCGAACTTAATTCGTCAGGCAGAGAGCCCAACAGGTTTTCCTGCAGCAGACGCGCCAGCCAGTTGGCTCGACCAGCCGTAAACTGCTGGTGGATCTTTCGGAAATGAGATTCCAGCATCGCCGCGCCGGTGGAGGCTCCGCTGGAGAGCCAGGTTTCTCCGACGGCCGCGGTGACTCCGCCGGCCGCGACGTCTCCGGCGACGGCGACGGCGGAACTGACCGCGGTCTCGGCCGCGAGCTGACCGACCGCGTGGCCGATTGGTCCGAAGCCGGTCACGAACAGAGCGATCGACGTGGCAGGGCGAACTGCCGCAGCCACCGTATCGAGTTTTCGCAGCGACTTATAAAATGTCGGGCTCTCCTCGCGGAACGCTTCCAGTTGGCTGGAGACAAGCTGTTCGATCTGCTGTTCGAGCTCGCAGGCTTCGTGCTCTGTTCGCAGTCGATCGAGCAGTTGCTGTCGAGTGGTCGCGCCGAGCAGCTTCGTCAGCTTCGGCTGGAGCAGCGGGTTGCCCAGGTCGCGGAACCAGTTGAGCCGGCTGTAAACCTCGTCGACGGCGTCGAGGATCGATTTCCACTCGGCCTGCCTGTACAGCACGAGTGGATCGACGGACGGTCCGTTGATTTTCTCGGAGACGAATCGCCAGCCGCTCAGAATTCCCGTTCCGATCGAGTTGTAAAATCCGTGGACGCTCGCCGACCAGCCCTCGCGCTGCGCCTGCCACCACGAACGGATTTTCTGCACGACGACCGAAGCCGGCACACCCGGCCAGTTGTCAATCTCGGCCAGTTTATGAGCGGAGAGCAGTTCCGCCGCGCCGCGGTACTCACCGCTGCGACGCAGCACGTCCTGCAGGAAGGTCTCTGCTCCGCTCGGAGTTGTGACGACGTCGAGCGAGCCGCGCAGCGTTCGCAGTTTGATCTCACCGAAGCGAAGCGTGGACAGGTCCGTATTCAGTTGCCGGTTGCTGCCGTCAAATCGTCCCGTCTCGCGTTCGTCCGCTGGCCACGACCGCTCGATGAACGGCAGCGAGTTACTCTCGGCGGCCTTGCGATCGTGCGGGGCGAGGTACAGAAACTCGGGACGGATGCCGGTCTCATCGCAGAACGTCTTCATCCACAGCGGCCAGTACTCCTCATCGTCCGGCAGGTGGACCTGATTGAAAACGACGAGGACGAATTTGTCCTCTGCGGCGGCTCGACGGAAAAATTCCTTGACCGCCGCATCGTTGTATTTCTGCTGAGTCAGCACGGCGATGAGCACGTCGGCCGAGCGGCGGATCTTGTCGGCCCGGTCCCAGTTGACTCGCGCGTCGCTGTCGATGTCCGGCGTGTCGAGCACCAGCAGGTTGGGCGGCATGTCATCGCTGGGTCGCCAGAACAGAACGTCCTGAGCGATTTCTTCAAGAGCCGCGTCGGCCGAGGACCAGTCCCGCAGTTCGAAGTCGGGAAAGACGGTCTTCAGTTTCCGCGTCTTCTCAAAGCCGATCGGCACCAGGCAGACGGGATGTTTCGTTCCGGAGGCCAGGGGACTCGTCGCGCTCGCCCGCGCTCCCGCCAGATGATTGAAGACGACCGACTTGCCGAGGTTCGTTCCCCCGACGACGGCCGCGACCAGGAAGGCCGAGTCAGTCATCTGAGGCAGCAGCTTCTGTTCGAGGAGCTGAAACCACTCCGACCGACGCAGCCCGTCGAGCTGCAGGACACCGCTGCGTTTTTCAAGCTCGAGGAGCGATCGATGAAGCTGCTCGACCGAGGCGGCACAGTCTGAAAAAGAAATCGTCATCGTGTGATTTCAAATTTGAAGACGGCCCGCTCGCGCTTCGGGCTATTTTGTCTCGGTCGCCGTCCGGTAAACGTCACTGTACTCGTCCCACGCTCGCGCCCACGAAAACTGCTCACACAACGGAAACAGGTTGGCAAGAATTCGCTCGTACGTTGGGGAATCGTGGTAGGTGTCTGTGGCCCGCACAAGTGCCTCGGTCAGACACCGAACGTGCTCCTGGTAAAGTGGCTCCGCCGCCCGTTCGCGGGGCGAGGCGGCATCCATGATCGCATTCCACTCGCTCCGCGTTTCCGCGCTGCGTGTGTTGTAGGTGATGCCGGTTCCATGAGGCGAGCCGGAAATGTCGAACACCTGCTGCCTCAACCCGCCTGTTCTTCGCGCGACCGCCGGAGTCCCTTTCAGGAAGTATTCCGAAACGCCGCCGAACGGTTCGTAAAGAGACGGCCACACAGAGAACGTCGCACCGGCCTGGCATTCCAGATAGGCGCGCTGCATGCGGAATGCGCAGATGAGAACCTTGCCAGGAAATTCCTGGCCGAGCGACAACAGATCTTCCAGGAAGCTCGCTGGTGCGTCGCCCGGATCAGTCGCGATGAGGAAGCGTCCGTCGAGCTTCTGCGTGCCGAGAAATTCGCGGATCGCACTCGCGAAAATGTCGAAGCCCTTCTGCCGGGGATCAAGCCGCCCGGTCATCATGAAAAACGGCACGTCGCCGGGCAGCGTCGTCAGCCGGCCGCCGCTGTCTCCGGCAAGCTTTCCTGCCGCCCGCGATTCGCTCTCCTGGTACTCTTCCAGAAGGGTGAGCATTTTCTGGCGGCTCTTCCATTTCACTTCACCGAAGCTGCCCGCCGAAAAAGGATCCCGCACTTCCTCAAACGGGCCGTTATCGACACCGACGAGACCGGTTCTTGAGAAGACCGTCTGCAGCTGATCGGCAAAGTAATAGGTCTGCAGACCGTCGCTCCTGAGGTCGACGGAGAACTCGCGACTGACAGTCGTCGGAGGAGCGTCGAGCAGTTCGAGCGTCCGCCGGTAAACCGTCTGTGTCTTGTCCGCCGGAAACGGTCGCCGAGTCAGCTTGCTCCACGTCTTCTCCGAAAGGGCCTGGTCATACGGGTTGTGCATGGTCAACACGACGGCCGCGTTCTTCAGTCCCGAATCGCGATCGCGGTTCTCTTCGATGCGGTCCTTAATCGCGACAACGGCCGGTGCTGTCTGCCAGTCCTGAAGATGGACGATCACATTGTCTTTGCCGAGTGCCTCGAGCGCGACCGGAACGGCCTTGCTGAAGAACAACGAATCCCGCAGCAGTTTCGATTCGTCCGGCTCGGAAGAATCGTTCGAGTAGGCGTAAGGACTGGTGCGGCCTCGTCCGCCGTCGGCCGTGAAAAAATGCTCCGACCCGATCAAAAACCAGTCGACTCCGCCGCGATGGACTCGCCGCACGACGGCGTCGTACCGGGCGTCTGCGAGGTGGACTTCAATCGAAAGATCTTCGCCGGCGATCTCTCCGCCGAGGGCGTGCATCGGCGTCAGGATGAACGCGTCGCGCTGCTGTTCCTGTCGCAGGTACGAGGCGTATTCGCGAACGACGGCGAACAGACCGCCGGCTTTTGCCCACGTGTTTTCCCACGAACAGATCGCGATGGAGGCAGTCGAAAAGTCTACTGACATCGTTCCCGCAGTTCGGTTATCAGTTTCGAAAGCCGACATCGTAACGTTTGAGGCCGCCTCGGCTACTGACGGAACATGGCGGAATTTGCCATACTGGGCTCGAACTTCAACCTGTCAAAAAAAGTCCGATCCATGTAGCGGAGCGGCACAAGCCGCCCGGTTATACATGGAAAAACACGCTCAGACCGGACGGCTTACGTCGCGCCGCGACCTTATTCAAAAGGGCACCCAATGAACGCTGCCATTACTCCCGCTGATGTTGAAGCCGCGGCCCGGCGGATTGCCGGCGTCGCCCATCGAACTCCCGTCATGACGTGCGCGACGCTCGACGAACTGGCCGGTCGGAGACTGTTCTTCAAGTGCGAGAACTTTCAGAAAGTCGGCGCGTTCAAATTCCGCGGAGCCTGCAACGCGGTCAGCCAGCTCAGTGATGAAGACGCGTCGCGCGGCGTCGTGACGCACAGTTCGGGAAACCACGCGCAAGCCCTCGCCCTGGCCGCGAAAATGCGAGGCGTGCCGGCGTTCATTGTAATGCCGGAAACCGCATCGCCCGTGAAGCGAGCCGCCGTCGAAGGTTACGGCGCCGAGGTGATCCTCTGCCGCCCGACGCTCGAAGCGCGAGAGACAACGGCGGCCGAGGTACAGCAGCGAACCGGTGCGACGTTCATTCACCCGTACGACCATCCACAGATCATCGCAGGGCAGGGCACCGCGACGCTCGAACTGGTCGAACAGACGCGGGAGCTTGGAACGGAACTCGACGCGGTGATCGCACCGGTCGGTGGCGGAGGCCTGCTCAGCGGAACGTGCATTGCCGCGAGCGGTCTGGCCTCACCACTGCGAGTCTTCGCCGCCGAACCACTGGGAGCGGACGATGCCGCGCGATCGTTCGCGGCAGGAGAACTCATTCCGCAAACCGGCCCGAACACAATCGCCGACGGTCTGCTGACGAGTCTCGGTGAGCTGACATGGCCAATCATCCGGGATCACGTCGAGCAGATTGTCACGGTTTCCGATGAGCAGATCGTCGCGGCGATGCGGCTGCTGTGGGAACGGGCGAAGCTGCTGATCGAACCAAGTTCGGCCGTCGTGCTGGCCGCCGTTCTCGACGAGCGGTTTCGCGAAGTGGACGGCGTCGAGTCGCTCGGGCTGATCCTGAGCGGAGGCAACGTCAGCCTGGACCGCCTGCCGTTTTAGATTCTTCAGTCGTCAGACCGGCGCGCCCAGCGTGTTTTCAAGTCTCACGCTTCAGGTGACCAGGTGGCTACTTCTGCGGTGGCATTCGCGTCTGGCGAACCTCGTCCATCACATAGCTTGTGCGAACCAGTTCGCGTTCTGTGATGAGACCGTCCAGCCGCTCGCCCAGGTTCGGAGCGATGTGCCATCGTCCGAGCACATCGTACATCGGCTCGGTCCGAGCCGGGTCAAGTTTGAACTGCTGCTTCAGGCTGAGGGAATCGTCCGGGTTCATGTCTTCGAACTGGCTGACGAGCAGGAAGTCGCCTTCGTTCGCCAGGCTGAGATGCAGATTACGAAGCTCACCTGGCAGGAACGAATCGACCTGAATGTTGACCTGCGTCGGCCCTGTGATCAGCGAGTGAGTGATGATGTTTGGATCTTCTTCCGTGACGCGGGCGGCCGTTTCGCACACGGCGTAGATGACGCTTTCGTCGACGAGAGTCGCCTCGTGATTTTGCGGATCGCAGTGACGATGCCACGCGTCAGCCAGCAGGTCGATCTGCACGTGTGGCGCGACGCCCTGAAGGAAAGGCACCTCCGTGAGGTAACCGTAAATTTCGTTGCCGTCATCCACCTGGCGTGACAGGACGATTCGTTCCAGCGTCTCCTGAAAAGACACACGGAAGGCCAGATAAACCAGGCCGCTGGATGGCAGGTGATCGCCAGAAATGGAGAGCATGGCAGCCGATCAAGTAATGCCCACGAGATTGACTCCCGACTCGCGCGGAGGTCACCAGGACTGCAACGCAGTCGGGCAGTCATGCTGCCAGGACACGGCATCAAACTCAACTTGAAACTGGCGGCGACTTTTCAAAATCCGGTGTGAAAAAACAACAGCGCTTCCCTTTGGATACAGTCGGCAGAGTTCCGCGCGAGGACCGTGCCAGGAAAGTCAGGTGGAGCGGAAAAGTCCGGTTGCGAAAAATCTGTGTGCAGAACGCGGTCGCGATTCAGGACCGGGCGTTCTCTTTGAGTCGATCACGGGCGCGCGACAGAGTCGGGCCGATCGAGTTTTCCGGGACGCCAAGATCGGAGCTGATCTCACGGTAGCTGCGTCCCTCAATGTGGAACTGCCTGACGATCGTCGCTTCGCGTTCCGGCAGTCCCTCGAGCATTCGCTGAATCTGCTCGCGATCATCGACCCGTTTGACATCCCAGTTCGGCGTCGCGCGAGCCTGCTCGATCGATGAGTGGTGCGCCGACACGTGGCCGAGTGCTTCCGCCATTTTTCGGCGAGCCATCTCCCGCACGACGATCCGTCGCGAGATCACTGTCAGGTAAGTCGCGAGTGAACTCTCGCCCCGGAACCGTTTCAGTGCGGCGTAATTGTCCGCCAGGAGTGCGACAAAAACTTCGGCACACAGATCATCGACGTCGTCCGACGAAACCCGCACGCTGCGGGAGTGGGCCGAGTGATTAATCACGTGGATGAACAGCCCGATAAACCGGTCAACAAAGTCCTTCCACGCTCCCGGCTCTTCGGCCAGGCACCGCTTCAGCAGACTGCGATCGATTTCGGTCAAAGCCACGGAAAAAACCTGCTGGAAAAACCTGTTGTGGGAACAGTCTTGAGGCCGGCAATGCACTCACCGCAAAAGACGGCCAGCCTTCAGGATACGACCGTACTCGGGGAAATGGGTGAGCAAACTTCACCGCACAGTGAATTCTTCACCGCACAGTGAATTCCACTGTACCCCCGACTGCGGAATTCAGGCAATATGGTTCCTGGCGGAAGAGGAGCCGCGGACTTCCGGTCCCCTAAAACAAATACTGCAAACAGCTTAAGGCGATCCACAGCGCTGCGGCTGCGGAACGCGTTGCGGATCGCGGATGCCCGGGTACTGAATCACAGGATTCCCCAACCCGACTGTCGGAAGGATGTTTCTGATTCGGTCGTGGCGAAGCCGGACCTTCGCCTGGAATCCCGGTCGAGTTCCGGGCAGAATGGCCGCTTAATTTCCAGCCGCCTGGAATCCCACCTGACGCGTCACGCCTCCTGCCTGCTCTAAGGTGCCTTATGCCTGCTCTCACGAGAATCCGTTTTGAGTTTGCCATTCCCGCCACGTTGACCGTTGCGTTCCTTCTCGGCGGTTTCGGGTTACAGGATTCTGCGATCGCCCAGGACGCCCCGAAACCAGAGCCGGCGAAACCGGCTGACGCACCGAAACCGGCGAAGCCCGACGCGGCGAAAGCGGAAGAAGAAAAGAAGGAGCCGGAAACTCCGGCGGCCGGTCATTCGAACCACGGAGAAATCTTCAACGAGGGGCCACGGCAGAAGGCGTACCTCATGGGGAACACCGGGAAAATTGATTTCCCTGTCTCGTCCAAAGTCGAAAACGTCAAAGCGTTCATCGATCAGGGCGTCGGGCAGCTGCACGGGTTCTGGTATTTCGAAGCCGAGCGATCCTTCCGGCAGGCGGCCGCTCTCGATCCGGACTGTGCCATCGCCTACTGGGGCGCTTCAATGGCGAACGGAGGAAATGAAAAGCGGGCCACCGGCTTCAGCAAGGAAGCGATGAAGCGAAAGGACAAAGCATCACGGCACGAGCAACTTTACATCGAGCTGTGGGACAAGTTCCTTAACCGCGATAAGAAGAAGGACAAGGAAGCCCGCCAGGCACACATGACGGCTCTGGAGAAACTGCTTTACGAGTTTCCGAACGACCTTGACGCGAAGGCGTTTCTGGGACTGGCGATGTGGAGCAACCGGAGCCGCGGGATTCCTCTGACGAGTCACCTGTCCGTCGACGCGCTGTTCAACGACGTGCTCGACAAGAACCCGCTGCACCCGTGCCACCATTACCGCATCCACTTGTGGGATTACGAGAAGACAGATCTGGCACTCAACTCAGCGGCGATGTGCGGTCAGTCGGCTCCGGGAATTGCTCACATGTGGCACATGCCGGGACACATCTATTCGCGGTTGAAGCGGTACGCGGATGGAGCCTGGCAGCAGGAAGCATCGGCGCGAGTCGACCATGCTCATATGATGCGGGACCGCGTTCTGCCGGATCAGATTCACAACTTTGCTCACAACAACGAGTGGCTGATTCGCAACCTGACCTACCTGGGAGCGGCCGATCGCGCCGTCGACCTCGCAAAGAACATGTGCGAGCTGCCTCGCCACCCCAAGTACAACACGCTGGTCAAGCGAGGTTCCACTTACTACGGCCGACTGCGGTTGTTCACCGCACTCGACGAATTCGAAAAATGGGACGAACTGATCAAGCTGGCTGAGACACCTTACCTCGAACCAACCGACACGGAAGTCGAGCAGATCAAGCGGCAGCAGTACCTCGGCCGGGCGTACTTCCGGTCAGGAGACTTTGAAAACGGCAAGCGGATTCTGGCCGACATGGAAGAGCAGCTCGCCAAAAAGAATGCCGTTCAGGACGAGGCAGTTCGAGTCGCGCAGAACGTCGTCCGGAAGGCTGCCGGCGTCCCGGATGTTTCGGCTCCGGAAACCGGACGACCAGCCCCGCCACTGCCCGAAGAGAAGTCAAAGCCCGCTGATCCACAGAAACCCGACGCGAAGAAGGTCGATGAGGCCAAGCTGAAAAAGGACCTCGCCGCCGCGGAGACGAATGCGAAACGCAGTACCTCGACGGTCATCCGCAGCCTCGACCAGTCAGTGGACGAATTCAAAGGCTACCTGGCCGTTCAGGAAGAGCGATACGAAGACGCTCTGGCTTTGTTTAAGAAGTCGTCCGGGATCAGCCTGGGATATAAAGCCGAAATCACGCTCCTTGCCGGCAAGACCGACGAGGCGATCAAAATGGTTCAGGATGCAGCGAACTCAAAAGGTGAAGAGACGATTCCTCACGCGGCTTTGATCGAGATCCTCTGGAAAGCGAAGAAACCGGAAGAAGCGAAGAAAGCATTCGAAAAACTGCGAGCAAAGTCGGGTCACCTCGACATCACCGCTCCAGTTTTTGCCCGGCTGGAAGACATCGCGACGGGGGCGTGCGGCTACCCGGCCGACTGGCGGCTTCCGTACAAAGTTCCGGCCGACACTGGCGCTCGACCAGACCTCGACACGCTCGGCCCGTTTCGGTGGAGCCCGTACAAAGCGGATGATTTTTCACTGACGAACGACAAAGGTGAGCAGGTCAGCCTTGCAGATTACAAAGGCCGGCCGGTCGTCGTGATTTTCTACCTTGGCTACTCGTGTCTGCACTGTGCCGAGCAGCTTCACAAGTTCGGTCCGAAGTACGAAGAGTTCAAATCGGCCGGCTTCGAAGTCCTCGCGATCAGCAGCGACCCGGTCGAGGACCTGAAGAATTCGGTCAAGGCTTACGCCGAAGACACCAAAGGTGGCAAGATGCCGTTTCCGCTGCTGGCGGGCGGCGACCTGGAAGTCTTTAAAAAGTATCGCTGCTTCGACGACTTCGAGAAGATGACTCTGCACGGCACCTTCCTGATCGACGCTCAGGGGTACGTCCGGTGGCAGGACATCAGCTACGACCCGTTCATGGATCCGGACTTCGTGCTGAACGAGGCGAAGCGTCTTCTTCAGCAGCGTGACACACACCTCATTGTCAACGCGGCGAAATAGCAGCGGCGGGGACTCGCCAGAAAACCAGAAAGCGTCACGGGCGATCGCATGCTGTCTGTTGAACCAACCCGCTACGACGTCAACTTCACCCTCTTCGGAATTCCCGTACGGGTGCATCCGGCGTTCTGGGTTGTCGGGCTGCTGCTCGGCTTCCGCGCTGGCGACATGCGGCTGACGGCGATCTGGATTGGCTGCCTGTTCGGCTCGATCCTGGTGCACGAACTCGGGCACGCGCTGGTGGCTCGCCACTTCGGCTGGCCACCGAACATCATCCTGTACCACTTCGGAGGCCTCGCCACATTCCAACCGTCGTGGGGCTACACTCGGAAACGAGCGATTCTGATCTCGCTCGCCGGCCCCGGAGCGGGCTTCGTGCTGTACGGTGTCGTCCAGGCAGTCAATTACGGACTGTTCGAGGCGCATCACGATGGGCAGGTCTGGGCGACGAAAATGCTGTTCTCGCCGCCGCATCCTCCTGACCAGCCAGCTTTCATCCCGGGAGTGGCATTCGCCATTTACCAGCTGGAGTGGATCAACCTGTTCTGGGGACTGATGAACCTGCTGCCGGTTTACCCGCTGGACGGCGGCCAGGTCTGCTCGGAGGTTCTCAACGCCCGATCCGGCCGCAAAGGAATGATGCGAACTCACCAGGTCGGCATGGTCACCGGAGCCGCCGCCGCATTGTTCTTCGTCAGCCAGGACCGGATGTTTGCCGGACTGATGTTCGCCGGCATCGCCTACGACAACTACCAGAAGTACGAGCGACTATCGAAGTACCAGTATTGAGATCAGCCGTAGGCCAAGCGCAGCGCCGTTCCGGCATTTTGAACGGTTCGTGACAGCAAGACTGCCGGAGCGGCGCTGCGATTGTTCCGGCCTGCTTAAAACTCACAGCCTCTTCCCGTTGCTCTGAGAGGGCGCCGTTCGATTTCCTCAGGACTGCGTCAGTTTCACTTCGCAGATGGCCCACTGACCGAAGTTCTCTTCGACCTCCACCTGAATCGTCGAGATCGACGCGCCGTTCTGAACCTCCACAGATGGACGCAGCTCACCGGCAATCCAGCGGGCGATCAGCTCGGCGGTCGTGTTTGCGACGGGCAAAAGAACGCAGTCCTCGCGAGGAAAGATCCAGCGTCGATCTTCGAACGTCGCTTCGATTTCGCGTTCGGACTCCGTGACCCGGATGGCTTCGTGCTGAGTCGGCAACAGGACGCGATGGTCGAGCTGATTGACAATTTCCTGCAGCCGATCGCGCAGAGCGATAAAGTCGAAGACGTAGGAGTTTTCGTCGAGCGGCCCGGTCAGCTCGACCGCGGTCCGCCAGTTGTGGCCGTGAAGCCGCTCGCAGATGTTCCCGTTGAACGTGATGAAATGAGCGGCACTGAAGACCAGGTGGTCCTTCGTGACGCGAACTCGAAATGTTTCTGACGGGGATTCGCTCATGGCCATGTCCGTTAATTCTCACCGGCCGCCGACGGGCTGCAGCGGGCAATGAGCGACTCGAAACGTCTCACTTCGTTGATCGTCGTGAAATTTCACCGTCACCGTCTGCTTTTTCAGAAAGCCCGTGACGTCAGTCACCGTGCCGGTTCCGTACTGAGGATGGCGAACCCGCATCCCCATTGCGAATGTCTGAGGCAATCCCGCATCGGTGTTTCCGGCGAGGAGTGCCGCGCCGGTTGTCAGAACCGGCCCGTTGTTTTTTTCGAAGGCAAGTTTGAGCCGCTCGCGAATTCCCTGCTCCTTCTTTGTGAAACCTGACACGGACTTTTCTTCAACAGCCAGGCCGTCGGCATCGACGTCACCCTGAACGAATTCCGTCTCGCCGAGAAACGTGCTGGGGATCGTGATGCGAGGCGTCCCGCGTTCGGCTCTCATCTGAGCGGTCGTCAGAAAAAGCTGCTTCATCGCCCGCGTCATGCCGACAAACAGAAGCCGCCGTTCCTCTTCAATCTGCTTCGGATCGTCCGATTTGATGGACCGTTCGTGCGGGATGAGTCCGTGCTCGATGCCGACAACGAAGACGACCGGAAACTCAAGCCCCTTCGCCGCGTGCATCGTCATGAGCGTGACCTTGCCGGACGTCGCCTCGATCAGATCGTCGTCGTTTCTCAGGCTGGTCGTCTCCAGGAAACCGCTCACCGTCGGATCGTCGGCATGAGCCTCGTCGTACTGAGCCGCCGCATTGATCAATTCCTCGACGTTGGCTTTCTTCTCGATCGCCTGCTCCGTGGGTGCCGAGCCCCAGCTTCTCGCGTAGCCGGTTTTGACGACGACTTTTTTCAGCAAAGCGCTCACGCTGCCGGCATGGGCGAGCGAGAAGCTCTCCATCAGCCGCGAGAAAACCTTCAACTTCACCTTCGCCGTCTTCGTGATATCGTCGATCTGGTCAGCACACCGGGCTGCTTCCATCGGCCCCATGCCGTTCCGTTCGGCCCACCTCAACAGCTTCGTTTGAGTTGTCTTGCCGAGCCCTCGCGCGGGCTTATTGCAGACTCGATTGAAGGCCACTTGATCGGCAGGATTCTCAATGAGACGCAGATAGGCGAGCAGATCCCGGATTTCCGCTCGATCGTAAAACGCGAGCCCGGCCGCTATCTGCAGCGGAACGCGGTTTCGCGTCATCGCCAGTTCCAGCTCGCGCGACATCGAGTTGACCCGGTAGAAAATGGCGATGTCCGAATATCGCAGCCCGTCCTCGTGAACGAGCTTCCGGCAGAGCCGCGCGATTCCGTCCGCCTCATTGCGACTGTCCGGGAACGTGAGCAGCCGAACGGGCTCGCCTTCGTCGTTGTCGGTGACGAGCGATTTGTTCTTTCGCATTCTGTTGTGCGCGATCAGTCGATCGGCTGAGCGAAGAATGCTCTTCGTGCTGCGGAAATTCTGTTCAAGCCGAATCATCGACGCGTTCGGATAGTCGTGTTCGAAGTTGAGAATGTTGCCGATGCTGGCACCGCGCCACGCGTAAATCGACTGGTCCGGATCGCCCGTCACGCAGACATTCTGGATGTCTGACGACAGCGCTTTCACCAGTTGATACTGAGCCGCGTTCGTGTCCTGGTACTCGTCCACAAGGACGAAGTCGAATCGTCGATCGTAGTCAGAGCGGAGCTCCGGGTTCTCGTGAAACAGCCGCACGACGTGCAGCAGCAGGTCGTCAAAGTCGACGGCGTTCGAATCGAGCAGCGCCTTCTGGTAGCGCGGATAAACCTGAGCGACGACGAGGTCGAACGGCTCGCCCATGTGGTCGTCCATCGAGCGGACAAATTCGTCCGGCCCGGTGAGGCTGTTTTTGATCTGACTGATTCGCCCGGAAATTCTTGCCGGCGAAGCGCGGACCACGTCGAGGTCCAGGTCGCTGAGAACCTGCCTCACGACGGCGACCTGATCGGCTTTGTCAAAGATAACGTAGTTCGACTCAAGGCCGACGAGGTTCGCTCGACGGCGCAGCACGCTCGCACAGAACCGGTGAAACGTACTCACCCAGACACTTGAACCCGGTAGCAGCGAGTCAACCCGCTCCTGCATCTCGCGGGCGGCTCGATTGGTAAACGTGATCGCGAGAATTCGAGACGGCTGGACACCTCGCTCGACCAGACGGGCGATGCGCCGCGTGATGACTCGCGTCTTGCCCGACCCTGGCCCGGCCAGAATCAGCAGCGGTCCGTGAAAAAAATCGACAGCCTGGCGTTGAGACGACGTCAGCCCCTCGGTCAAAGGCGACGTTGAAGCAGCGGCGGGCGAATCAAAATCCATTTCGAGCCATTCGCAGTTTGCGGGGCGTGAGCGGGCACGATAGACCGCAGACAGCGACATCTCAATCATCTTCAGGAGAAACGTCACGCTGGTGAAGATGCCGAACTGCGAAAACAAGAACCTCGTCGTCGCGGACCTCGAACAATGCTCGATGTGTCTTCTTCCTGCCGGACCCGTAAAGTTAACTGTCGAACGGTAAATGGAAAGAACTGATCTTCGCGGGCAAGCGGCAGGCGTTCCGGGTCGACGCAAAGCCCTTCGAGTGCCGTCCTGAACCCATCGAGCCACCGAATCGCCTCGACACTGGAGTGGCGCTCGGACCACCACTGGGCGGAAGCCACGAGTTGGTCGCCTGCTCGCGGAAGTACGAGGACGCGGTAATTCACTCCGTCAGTCCCGTGCGGTGCCGAACGTCAGCAAAGGCCTCGGCGACATGACGCGCTTTCCCGTCCGCGTAATCCTGAAGCCCCTGCTGAATATCGGCAACTGCCTCGGTCTGCTCGGCTTCTCGACGCCACTGGTCAAGCAACTCATCAAGAGACGCCGCCGGCTGCAACCGAATCTGCTCTGACGCAAACCGATGAAAGCTGTCGAGCTGTTGTCTGGTGACGGTCATCGGCAGTCTCCAGGAACAAGAGACTTCGAGAATACCACCTGGTGAATGCTGTCGTCAAAAGGAGCTCGCAGTTTTCGGCGTTCCAGACGGACGCTACCATGCCCGCCTCAAAACGAGAGAGCTCACGCCTCCCAGACCCAACCGGCCGGAGAAGAGAATGTTGCGAGTCGAAAACCGTCTGTGGTCGTTGCTGCTGGTTGTCCTGCTGGCCGTCTGTTCGATGTCGGCCCCCTCCGTTTGGGCACAGGACGCGGCTCCCCCGACCGGAGGTCAAGCGGGCGAGACAGCGAAAGACGACGAAGCCGCAAGCGTCGGACCGACCGAGGAAGAAGCCACTGGAAAGGCGGCCGCTCCGGAGAAACCTCCGGCACCCTCAGCAGAGAAAAAAGACGACGGGATTCAGGGGACGATCAATAACGCGTTTGGTCAGGTCAACAAAGTTCTCGCGTCCGTCATGTTCTACAAAGTGGGTGGAACCGTCCCGCTGGCCGTCTTGTGGCTCGTCGTGGGAGCCGTGTTCTTTACCGTTCGAATGGGCTTCATCAATTTTCGCGGCTTCAAGCACGCGATCCTCGTGACGGCCGGAAAGTACGACAGCAAGGACAGCGAAGAAAAAGGCGAGGTCAGCCATTTTCAAGCGCTCACGGCGGCGCTGTCGGCGACGGTCGGACTGGGAAACATCGCCGGCGTGGCGATCGCGATCGCTACCGGCGGACCCGGCGCGGCATTCTGGATGATCGTTGCCGGGTTCCTGGGAATGTCCTCGAAATTTGTCGAATGCACGCTCGGACAAAAGTACCGCGAAGTCCGACCCGACGGTCGAGTGATGGGCGGAGCCATGTTCTACCTGTCCAAGGGCCTCGCCGAAATGGGCTTCAGCGGATTCGGAAAAGTCCTGGCCGTCGTCTTTGCCGTGCTGTGCATCGGCGGGTCGTTTGGCGGTGGATGCGCGTTTCAAGTGAATCAGTCACTCGACGCGGTCGCGGAAACAATCCCCGGGTTGCAGAACCACCGTTGGATTTATGGACTGGTCATGATGGTCGGCGTCGGCATCGTGATCATTGGCGGGATTAAGTCGATCGCTCGAGTCGCCGAGAAAATCGTCCCGCTGATGTGTGGCGTCTATGTTCTTGCGGCGGCCATCATCATCGGCATGAATGCCGGAAAAGTGCCGGAAGCACTCATGGCGATATTCGCAGGAGCATTTTCTCCCCAGGCGGCCTACGGTGGCCTGATCGGCGTTCTGGTCATCGGCTTCAAACGGGCTGCCTTCTCGAACGAGGCCGGCGTCGGCTCGGCGGCCATCGCGCATTCGGCTGCAAAGACGGAGTACCCGGTCCGGGAAGGCATCGTTGCTCTGCTCGAACCGTTTATTGACACCATCGTGGTCTGCACGATGACCGCTCTGGTGATCATCATTTCCGGAGCGTACGCGGTCGACTTTGAGCCGGATCCCAAAGACGCCAGCAAGACCGTTCCCGTCAGGCTGGCGCTGCAGGTTGCCGGCGAAGAGATCGCCGAAGAGGATGCCGCAGCGATGCTCGCGACAATCCCCGCCGACAAGGGAGCCCGACTCACGTCCATGGCGATGGACCGGCAGATTCCCTATTTCCGTTTTGTTCTGGCTCTGGCCGTCGCTCTGTTTGCTTACTCGACGATGATTTCCTGGTCGTACTATGGCGAGCGGTGCTGGGCGTACCTCTTCGGCGACAACTCGTCGATGGTGTACCGGGTGATTTTCCTGGCGTTCGTTTTCCTGGGCTCGATCGTCTCGGCAACGAACGTGCTGGAGTTCGGAGACCTGATGATTCTGGGGATGGCTTTCCCGAATATCATCGGACTGCTGATGCTCTCAGGAGGCGTTGCCGGAGACCTCAAGTCTTACTGGCAGAAATACACCAGCGGCGAGATCAAGCGAACTGACAAGTAGCCCAGCGGGACGTGCGGCAGAGGTTGAGTTCGAATCCAGGCCACGACGTGTGTGGCAAGAACCCCAGGGGCGTGATTTTTCGTGAAGTAGATTCAACCGGCCGTTTCTGTACGCGGAACTGCAGGACGATTCAGCCAGCGTTTTTCGGCACGGCCCAGTGCCCGGGCTCGTATCGGCGATGGAGCATCCCGTTCGACTGAGCGTCGTCGGCAATCTGTTCTTTCTCCGGGTCGAAGTTGAGCACGCGTCCGGTCCGCGCGGCGATGTTTGCCAGGTGGACAAGCGTGGCTGAGAGATGTCCGACCTGAATGCTCGCGTTTGGTTTCGCGTCACCGCGCACGCTGTCGAAAAAGTTCTGGTGGTGAGCGACCAGATCCGCCTGGCCCGTCCGCTCAGCAAGTAACTTGTCCTTCGGCCCGTAAAGCCGGTAGCCCGTCGTGTGTCCCATGACGAGGCAGCCGTTCGTGCCGTAGAACGACGCTCCGTTTTCGTAACCTTCCAGGCGGTACGGCGACCAGATTCGCTGCTCGAAAATCAGCTGCTTCGTTTTTGACGAGCCGCTGCCGGCGTACTCAAACTGAGCGTACTGCGTGTCCGGAAACTGCTGGTCGTCGTCAAAAAAGTATTTCCCGCCGAAACACGTCGCCCGCGTCGGATGCCCGGTCACGCCGAGGCCCCAGACGGCAACATCGATATCGTGAACTCCGTCGTTGCCGATGTCTCCACAGCCGAAGTCGTGCCACCATCGCCACACGCCGTGCAGCAGATTTTTCCGATAAGGAACTTTCGGAGCCGGTCCCGTCCAGTTGTCGAAGTCGAGATAATCGGGTGGCGCGGTCGCTTCCGACTTGCCGATCGAACCGCGTCGCTGGCTGTTCCAGGCTTTCGCAACGAGGACTTCGCCGATTTCGCCTTCACGAATTCTCTGAACCGCTTCGGCCACGAACTCGGTGCTGCGACTTTGAGTGCCCACCTGAAGCACCTTACCGGACCGCTTCACCGCGTCGGCCATCAACCGTCCCTCGCGAACGTTGTGGCAGCACGGTTTCTCCACGTAAACATGCTTGCCGGCATCGAGTGCCAGGATCGCGGCGGGAGCGTGCCAGTGATCCGGCGTGGCGATGAAGACGGCGTCGACTCGCGAATCGTCGAGCACTTTTCTCAGGTCGCCCGTGGACTGCGGCCCCTTCCCGGTTTCTGTTTCGACGTGAGAGGCCGCGGCCGCAAGCCGATTGCGATCGACGTCGCAGACCCAGGCGATTTCCACGTCGCTCCGCCTGGCCAGATTGCGAACATGGCTCATCCCCATTCCGCCAGGTCCGATCACTCCCACGACGACCCGCTTCGAGTCCGCAGCCTGAAGGAGAGCAGGTGCCGCAACAGCGAGCGTTCCGGCGGCGGATTGAGTCAGGAAACTTCGACGTGTTGTCATGGGGATCTCCAGGCAAAACTGTTGAGGAACGTCTCGCAGCACTTCCCTGCCGAGAAGATTTGGCGCAGGGATGGTACGAATCGGCAGGGACCTGACGCGAGGCTCCCTGCCTGTCTTCATCGTTCACGCGGTGCCGTGACGCCGTTCAATGACTCGCGGCACGGCTTGCCGCATTCCACCTCAATCTGCATCCGCTGGGAAAAACTGAGGTGGTTACGGTTTTTACTTTGCGTAGACTCAACCTCTCATCTCATTGCGGTCCACTCGGACCTGTAAGCGGCATCTCATTTCTCATCTCAAGGAGATCGCCATGGTCGCCCGGCAGAACTGGCCCCAGCGCATCGACGGAATTATTCGCTCCCGACACTACACCTGGATCGGCGACGGCCTGGCCGGCAACGCGATCCCGGACGCTCTGACGCAGATCGTGGCCGACGCGATGCACATCTGCCGCCGTGAGGGAATCGACTGGCAGACCATCATCGAAAACGGCCAGTGTCAGTTCGACGAGGAATCGCAGAGCCAGATGGCTCAACGGGCCGGATAAGCAGTCCGAGTCTCGCTCCTTCCGAGTGAAGCGGACACTCTTGATTCATCCCGGCGGTTCATGAGGAAGTCCGCTCAGAGGTTGAGGCGGGATCAGCCGGTCGGAAGCGGCTCATGAGTTTTTTCACGATTAACGGAAACAGCCCGAGCAGCGCGAACGCCAGCAGCAACTGTTTGCTGAGAATCGGTTGCGGTGGCAGGACTTCCGGAATGTTGAGCACGAGGACGGATCGGTTGATCGCCGTGACCTGGCGTCGAACACTCTTCGAATCGTCTGGCTCCAGGAATTTTGCGGCGAACACGTCCTCGTTTTCCACTTTGAGAGGTGGCGCAGATTCGCGGCTGTGGTCCGGCTTTGGTCCGAGCAAGAATGGTGCACCGTTGAACGGCGGCCTCAAAGCAAAGTTTCGTTCTGCCAGAACCCGGTTGATCCCACGAACCAGTTGCAGCTTCGACTCCGGCGTCAGTTCGTCATCGAGGCACGCTCGTTCTTCTTTCGTCAGCCATTCGTGAAGTAATGCGGCGGGCATGTGGAGCTTTGGTTCTCGCAACTTCGACTTGAAAGATGTCCAGTCGGAAATGTCGGTCACTCGAAGCAGCGACGGGTCGGCGATCTGGCTGAGGCTGGGGATCGTCGTGCCGGCGTAAACGTAAACGCAGGTTCCGGCCAGCATCCCGACCTGACTGACCCACCAGTAAGTCGCCGTGCGAATCTTTGTCAGTCCCATGACGACGTTGATCACGAAAAACGGAACGGCCGGAATCAGTCTCAGTGTGAAAAGGTAAAACGCTCCCTCGCGGTCGAGGGCCTCGTTGAACTTCTTCAAATGTTCCCCGAACCGATTCTGGATGGAATCGCGCAGGAAATAGCGGCTCAGAAGGAAGGCGAGCGTTGCACCGGCCGTCGAGGCGAAGCTCACCAGAATGAAGGCTCGCCAGAAACCGAAGAACCAGCCGATGACAAGAGTCATGATCGCCGCACCGGGCAGAGACAGTCCGGTCGCAATGACGTAAATCAGAAAGGCCGCGGCAAGAACGAGTGCCGGAGCTTCCGCGTAGCCCTGCCTCAGTTTTGTTTCCTGCGATGCGAGAAAGTCGATCGACAGAAAAAAGTACGCCAGGACGAGACCCGTCAGCAGCGCGACTCCCAGCAGCGCGAGCCCGATTTTCCGGCCGCGCGAAGCCTCAGTCGGAGTCGATTCAGAATGAGCAGAGTCAGCGTCGTCGGTCACTCATCTCTCCGAAATGATCGGGCAAACCTGCCAGCTTCCTGAATGGCGAAGGGGAGTTGACTCTTCGCCACGGGAAAACGCAATATCGCCCGGTGGCCAGTCCTGGTCTGTAGCATGCTTCACATCTGGCTGCCGGTGCAAAAGAGAGCGCAGCAGGTCGTCGTGCCGGTCACTTCGTGAGACACGCTGGAAAGTTGAGAGTTCTTCCCGGATCCTGCTTCAGGCTGGTTTGGATTTCCTGCCTTCAACTGCTTTCTCTTCCTTGTTCCTTCTCGATGAGAATTCCCATGCGAACCACTTTCGGCCTTGTTGCGATGGCTGCGCTTCTGTTGTCGCCGCTGCGGGCACAGGCTGCAGACTCGACACACGACGTCGTCATCTACGGTGGCACTTCGGCCGGCATTGCGGCAGCGATTCAAGCGACTCGAATGGGGCACTCGGCGATTGTGATTGAGCCGGGCCAGCACCTGGGAGGGCTCACGAGCGGCGGCCTGGGCTGGACGGACTCAGGCCGAAAAGACGCGATCGGTGGCGTTTCGCGTGAATTTTATCAGCTCGTCAAGAAGCACTACGACGATCCGAAGTCGTGGCCGTTCGGAAAGCGCGAGGCCAACGACCGCTACCGCGCGAACGAAGACGCGATGTGGACGTTCGAGCCGAAAGTCGCGGAGGCGATTTATGTGAAGTTGCTCAACGGTGCCGGAGTGACCGTCGTTAAGGGCGAGCGTCTCAACCGGGAGACGGGAGTCGCCTCGAAGAACCGCACGATCATCGCGATCACGACGGAAAGCGGAAACACTTATCGTGGCCGGATGTTTATTGACGCGACTTATGAGGGTGACCTTCTCGCGACGGCTGGCGTGAGCTTCTCTGTCGGGCGCGAAGCGAATTCGGATTACGGCGAGACGATTAACGGAATCCAGAAAAGGCTCAACAACCACATGCACCGCTTCGTTGTCGACGTCGATCCGTTTGTCGTGCCGGGCGAATCGAAGAGCGGTCTGCTGCCTGGGCTCGACCGTGGCAGGTCCGGAACAGACGGTAGCGGCGATGACCGGATTCAGGCTTACTGCTTCCGGATGTGCATGTCGAACGTGCCGGAGAATCGCGTGCCGTTTCCCAGACCGGACGGCTACGACGAGAAGCAGCACGAACTACTGCTGCGGAACTTTGAGGCGGGCGACCTTCGGCTGCCGCTCAAGCCGGACATGATGCCCAACGAAAAAACCGACACGAACAACAACTGTGCGGTTTCGACTGACTTCATCGGGATGAACTACGACTACCCGACTGCCAGCTATGCCGAGCGGGAAGCGATTATTCGTCGGCACGAGGTCTACCAGAAAGGCCTGATGTGGACGCTCAGCAATCACCCGCGCGTACCGGAGTCGATTCGGAAATCGATGAGCGTCTGGGGACTCGCCAAAGACGAGTTCGTCGACAACGGCAACTGGCCTCACCAGATGTACGTTCGCGAGGCGCGACGAATGAAAAGCGATTACGTCATGACGGAGCTCGACTGTCGCCGCGTGCGGAAGTGCGAAGACTCCGTCGGCCTGGGCTCGTACAACATGGACTCACACAACTGCCAGCGCTACGTCACCGAAAAAGGATTCGTCCAGAACGAAGGAGACGTGCAGGAATCACCCGGCGGGCCGTACATGATCAGCTATCAGTCAATCGTGCCGAGGAAGGGCGAGGCCGAGAATCTGCTTGTGCCGGTCTGCATTTCCGCTTCGCACATCGCGTACGGATCGATTCGCATGGAGCCCGTCTTCATGGTGCTCGGCCAGTCCGCTGCGACGGCTGCTTCGATCGCGATGAAAAATGGACAGCGCGTTCAGGATGTCGAGTATGCCGCACTGCGGAAGCGACTGCTCGCCGATGGTCAGGTGCTCGACCTGCCGCCGGAAGCCGCACCGAAGATCGTCGTGATGGCGGCCTCGCTGGAAGGCATCGTGATCGACGACGCCGATGCGGAAAAGATCGGTGGCTGGAGCCCCAGCACCTCCGTGCCCAGCTATGTCGAGCGGGCCTACCTTCACGACGGGAACGAGGGGAAAGGCAACATGTCCGTCCGGTTCTCGACAGAACTGAAACCAGGCACGTACGAGATTCGACTGTCGTACGCCCCGAATCCCAATCGCGCCACGAACGTCCCGGTCACCGTCACGGCCGGTCGCGAGAAACATCGATTCGTGCTGAACCAGAAAGAGAAGCCAAAAATCGACGGGCTCTTTACGTCGGTCGGGCGACTGCATCTCGCCGGGAAAGTGACTGTGGAAATCAGCAATACGAAAACGAACGGATATGTCATTGCGGATGCCGTGCAGTTTGTCGCGGTGAAACCGGAGGGGTCATTAAAGAGCCCTTCGGGCAGGAATTGATCGAGGAGGAATTTTCACAGAGCGGCGGGCGAGTCGCAGAGACTTCCGGGTTCACCGCACGAGGAATGAGCCTTTTGGGAGATTGTTCGCTTCGGACGACGAGAAAACTCCGAACCTCAGCGGGCGGGTCTTGTCGAACTGTGAGGTGAGGACCGCGCGGATTCTGACGACATTTCCAGATTCGCCCGTTTCGACTGAAGTTGATTTGCCTTCGATCCGAAGAGTTGAATTGACACAATCCTCACGAAGGGTAAGATGTTTCCCGACCGCTGAGTTGTGATGGCTTCTCATTCAGTCCGCATCGCTTGCGACTGATCGCTCCAAATCGGAGATTTCTCACAAGAGACTTCTTCTTAACGGGGTTTTCTCCACAACTGACTCTGGCGTTTCTGCTCGCGAGGTTTCCTGCTTCGCCGGCTCGTCAGGAGCGACCTGGAGTAGCCATCCGCTTCCCTTGTCACTGTGCTTTCGAAGGACCCGGTTTCGTATTCTGCTCTCCTGCGTGTTCAATTCATTCAGCTCGCAGGGTGCTCATTCCGGCCTTCGACTCGTCCACCGTTGAAACTGCATTGGCAGTGTCGAGTGGTAAGTTTTCAGAGCGGTTGACCGATTCGTTTTGACTGTGTCCGTCGGGACACACTGCCCGTTTTCCAGACGGGTGTCGTCATCTTTCGGGTTGGTCGAGGACGTGTTTCGTGTCGCCGTGTTCGGCCCTGCTCTGTAATGCCGGGTTGAAATCAGCACGGGGGCTCACCGAACTCCCGGGCAATGGTCCTGCTGTGGGCAGGGTTCCAACCGGGAATTGAATTCCCTCAACTTTCGGCCGAGCCGTTGTATGAGGAAAACTCCTGACAGAATGATTCGGCATTTCAGTGCGCTCTTGAAGCGTCGCTGCACTGCGCGATCTGTCCGAGATCGACTTCAGATTCATCAGTGCCTTCCCGCTGTTTTGGCGCTCCTGACAGAAAACCTGCGGTTGCCTGCTTTGCAACCTGACAGTACCTCCGCTCGCTATTTGGAACAGACTTAATGGTAGCCAAAAGCCCTCGTTCGACTTCCGGGACGACCCGACGACGACGTGTCAAAAAAGATGAAGACACGAAGGACACCGCTGGAGCCGCAAAAGATGACGCCTCAGACGTGATCTTCGAGGAATCCGATGGCGGTCCGGCCGAAGCCGAGGAGAAACCCAAGCCTGCCCGGCGAAAGAAATCGGCTCGCCGCCGGAAACCGGCTGAGGATGAAGTCGAAAACGTTCGGGAAGAAGAGCCAGTCGCTGAAACTCCCAGACGGAGAACTTCGACCGCGAAAGCTCCCGCTGTGAAGCCAGCAGAAACAGAAGCAGAAACAGAAGATCGGCGGGAAGTTCGACAGGACGAAAGAGGCAGCGAAGAACCTCGTGGAGATGCTTCTGAGCCCAGGGAGTCAACTGGCGACGGAGAAGGTGACGGCGAGAACAACCGCCCGCGCCGCCGTCGTCGAGGTCGTCGCGGACGCAGAAACAATAACGAAGGAACGGTCCAGGATGACCGGGGCGGCGATCGCGGTGCAGCCGCTGGCGCGCGTCGAGGTGGTCGTGGCCGCGGAAACAATCGCACTGGCGGAGGCGGAGGAGGCCATGGTCGCGGCGGAGAAAACAGCGCCAGCCGCTTCGACCATCGACGCGGTGGTGGTGCCAGTTCCGGCAACGATCGCCCCAGACGCGTTCACAGCATCGCCCCCGGCGCAGAAGTTTTCGAAGGAACAATGGAGGGAGTTCTTGAACTTCACCCCAAGCAGTACGGTTTCCTGCGGGATCCGGCGAAGAACTACATCGCTCAGGAATCCGACCCGTTCGTTCCAAGTTCGCTTGTCGAGAAAGCGAGGCTTCGAGAGGGCGTGATGATCAAAGGCGAAGTCGGTGCGGGAGTCCGTGATCAGGGACCGCGGCTTCATGAAATCGAATCGATCGATGGGCTCACGATTGAAGAATACGCCGAAGTCAAACACTTCGAAGATCTGATCCCGGTGACGCCGTATAAAAGGATTCGACTCGAAACAGGTCCGCGTCCGGTGACGATGCGGGTGATGGACCTGCTGACTCCGGTCGGCATGGGACAGCGAGCTCTGATCGTCGCGCCGCCCAGAACCGGCAAGACGATGCTTCTGCAGGACATCGCGAATGCGGTCACAAAAAATCATCCGGACATTCATCTGATGGTTCTTCTGATTGACGAGCGACCGGAAGAAGTCACCGAGATGGTTCGAAACGTCAAGGGTGAAGTCATCGCTTCGTCGATGGACCGCGACGTCGAAAGTCACGTTCGCATGAGCCAGCTGATGATCGAGCGGGCCAAACGAATGGCTGAGAGTGGCAGGGACGTTTTCGTTCTGATGGACAGCATCACGCGAATGGCCCGTGCCTTTAACAAATGGGCCGGAGGCGGACGCGATCGTGGAGCCGGCACGATGTCCGGCGGACTACACATCAAAGCTCTCGACATTCCGAAGAGGCTGTTCGGCACCGCCCGGCAATTTGAGAACGGCGGCTCACTGACGATCGCTGCGACAGCTCTGATCGACACCGGCGGGCGAATGGACGAGGTCATCTTCCAGGAGTTCAAAGGCACCGGAAACATGGAACTGGTTCTGAGCCGTGACCTGGCCGACCGTCGCATCTGGCCGGCAATCGACATCACCCGGTCCGGAACGCGTCACGAAGAAAAACTCTTCACCGACGAGCAGCTGGAGGCAGTCATCATGCTCCGCCGCAGCCTGATTTCCTTGAGCCCGGTCGAGGCGATGGAGTCGCTGACACGGACACTGGAACGGTTCCCGACGAACGACGAATTCCTCGCGAAGGTCAAGGCGATTCTGTAGTGAGCGAGACTCACAAGCAGCCGGAAGTTGACGCAACAGGTTCGCGCCTGAGGATCATTCCGGCAGCAATCCTCGTCATCTTTGGCGGTTTCCTGGCCGTCCTTCACACCTGCATTGCGGTGGCCTTCGGATTCGCACCGCTTCCGCCGGAAGCAGCACCTCTTCCGCAATTTATTGGCGGGTCCGTTGTCATGACGGCTGTCGGAATCCTATGGGTTGATTCTGGCCGGCGATTCCGGCGCAAGCAGTGGTGTTTGGCTCTCTTATTGGATATGGGATCGGAATGGTCGCCGCTATGGTGCCTGGCCGGGATTCGCCAGATCGCTCTGACTCAATCGGCGATGCCGTAGCGGATGATGCACCACAGCGCGGTGATGCCGTCTCGCCAGCCGATATTTTTGCCCTGCTCGCAGGTGCGACCGTCGTAGCTGACGGACATTCTGTAGACCCGATAATCCCGCCTGGCAATGCAGCCGGTGATTTCCGGCAGCCTCCTCGGGTCAACGTACGAGCTTCTGCAGATCGACTCGGCGCTCTGCCGTTGCTGGTCCGACTGGCTGTCGTGAACGGTAGCGGGTCAGGTCGACCGCCAATTCTCCGCGGCGGGTCAGTGGCTGGCGGTTGAGTGGCTTCGTGAGGGAAATCGCTTTCTGCTGCCAGTTCGCAGCAACATCGAAGTTGCCTTGCGCCGCTTCGGCCGCAGCCAGCGCCTCAAGGCACTCGACGTTCTGATGAGAAGTTCGGCTGCACGCCTCGGTCGCTATCTGAACCGCCTTGCGGGCGTCGCGAACCTGCGGCGTCGCGGCCGTTGCCAGCAACAGAGCGTAATGGCAACTGAACTGCGTGAGGTCGCTGTCAGGCATGGGGTCAGGGTTTTTCTGAGTGATCGCCTTTAGCCGGTCGATCGAACTTTGATAGTGCTGCGCGGCGGAGGATTCCTGGCCGAGCCAGTGCGCTGCGAGCCCGGCGACTCCTTCGAGCTGGGCGATCTGCCGGTTCGCGGCGGAGGCATTTTCCGATTCGACGGAAACCTGAACCACACCGGTTTCGCCATCAAAGTTGAGGCCCGTCGGCCTGCGCTCTGCAATTGCCTCACCAATTTCAATCTGCATCTGCATCAGCTCTGCCCGGGACGCGGACACAGTGTCGTGGCAAAGAGCGATGAGATACCGCACGGACGCCCGGTAATTTCCTGCTTCAGAACTGTCCGCCGGTTTGCCGGATTGTTCGAGGTGCCGCGCGTAAACCCCAAGAGCCTGCTGGAAAGACTTCCGCGCGGCCGAGTACTCGCGTCGTCGTCGTTTCTCAATTCCCCAGCCGACGATTTGATTGGCCTGTTTCTCAAGCGGCGCACCCTGCAGGACGAGATTCTCCAGCGCGTCTCGAACGACCGGTCGGAACGCGTGCTTCCACAAGGCGTCGGCAAACTCCGACAACTCGACAGGTTCATCGAGCGACGCTGGCAACGTCTTTTGAATGGCCACCGCGTCTGCGATCAGACAGTCCCGGCCAGTGACATACTTGAGAGACGCCGCAACTTCTTCCGGTTCGATTCTGCGAAACGCCTCGGCCGTGCTCTGCAGAATTCCTGCCATCAGCGACCCCTCGGCGAGCATCCATTCGCGGTCCCGCTCGAATTCGTCGAGTCGCGAGAGCGCCTGCTGACCGCAGCCCTGGCGAAGCTGATCAGAGAGGCTGCTCATCAGAAACGTCGCGTAGAGTCCGGAGACGGGACCAAAGTCCGCGGCCTTCAGTCGAGCCAGCAGTTTTTCTCCACCAGCCGCCCGGTCGATTGAGAGCAGTTCCAGGTCCCGGTTGAGCTGCCACGGCACGCTGGCGTACGGAAAGATCTCCAGCGTCGACACGACTCCCTGGCAAAGCTTCGCGATCAGCAAAGCCGCCTGAGCCACAGCAACGTTGTCGGCATTTTTTGCGACCATGCCAACCAGCCCGTTCATCAAATGAGCTCGCATCATCGACTCGATTCTCTGACCGTCCGCCGGAATCGCAAATCGGTCTTCGCCGAGCCGGTCGGTAATCGCGGTGGCAACGGGCGACCAGATGGCCCCGTCACCGAGCTTGTTCATCTTCGCCAGATAGATTTGACCCGGATTGCTTTGACTCTGCTGGCTCGCGGCGGCGGCCCAGGCAAGGATGCCTTTTCCTGTGAGGCCGAACAGGTTCCAGGTTTCATGCTCGCCCGCAGTCCTTACGGTGGATCCCTTTGAAATCGCGTCGGCCAGGTGTGCCGCGAAGAGCCGTTTGAATTCTCCTTCCGCCGAGCGAATTCTGAGGACACCCAGGCTGAGAGAAATCAGCCGACCACTGACCGGGTCAAGCTCAAGTCGCCCGGCTTCCACTTCGGGAATTTGAAACTGCCCCGGCTTGCCGGACACCGGTTTCAGACGACCGTCCGCAACTTGCTTGAACGCGGCCGCCGCCAGAAAACGAATGTCGGTGAGCGACTTCTCGGCGTCCGACTGGACTCCCAGCCCGTATTTGAAGCTGAAACCTCTCCCTTCAGGATTCGTCGGCAGGCCCTCAACCACCATCTGCATGAACGGACGCGGGACGTCGTCTTCGTATTCAATGATCTGCGATCCGTCCTGGCCTCGCAAAAGCACCGTGTTCTCCGCGACGGCGACGGTGCGGGTGAGTTTTGTTCCGGCCGGCGTGTGTTGAAACAGCAGGTCCCGGCCGGGCGAGAACACGATTCGGACTTCACCGTCGATCGGCAGACTCTTCAGTGGCTCTGGCCAGTCGACGGCAACCGCCTGCCAGGATCGGGTGAGGTCGAGATCGACAATCAGGTCGAATTCGTTTTCCTCTCTGGCTTCCAGCCATCTGGAAAATCGGAGAAGTGTCTTCTGCGTTTCGGTCAACGGCTCATCGAGGCCCGGTAAATCCGGCACGTGACGGACGTCGAGGAAGACTTCCGCAGTGTCCGGTTCGAGGATGCCTGGCACGGGGAGGCACGACTGGCGGAGGAATCGCCCGGAATCGACCAGCCATCGCTCGATCTCCCGGCATCGCTCGCCGCTGATCGGCTGACCGGTTTTCAGGTTGAGTGCGGCGAGCAGTTCCTGTTCGGTGAGTTTCTCAAGACCGCGGATGGTGATCTCGCCGACTCGGGCGGGCGAGCCTTCGTCCTGGACGACGATTCGCAGCACTCCCGTTTTCGTTCGCGGATCCGGGACGACGATTGTTTCGTACTGAACTCCGAAAAAGCCCTGGGCCTCAAACGCCTGCTTGATGAGCTTCCCAGGTTCCACCCAGACCGCGGGCGTGAAGGAAACCGGATCACCGGCTTTCCAGAGAGGTTTTTTGTAGACGGTCGCGTTGAGCGTTGCCTCGGCCGGGCCGACGATTGTGCCGTTGCTTTTTCGCACGCGCAGCGGCTTGCCGTCGTTGTCATTCTCGATGACGAAATCGTTCGCGGGTTGCGGAACGACGGCCGCGCACCAGTGCTCAACTTTTGCGGCATCGACCAGACTGGCACCGATGACCTCGACCCGACCCACTTTGTACTGCGGGCCCTCGTGGATGCGGATTGCCAGGCCCGGTTCCGATTCGCGAGGAGCGATCGCGACAGTGGCTTCCGCAAACCCTTTGTTGCGGTAGCCTCGCTCGATGAGATCCTTCAATCGAGCGACCAGATTCGCTCGATTGCTTTCCGGGTACGACACCTCGAGAAACTCAGGATGCTGAACGAGGCTGCGGGTGATCGCACGCGGCTCAAACTTGACTGTGCCGGTGATCTCCCAGTTCGACGGGTCGGCGAAGGGGCTGACGACAGAAGTCGGTGGCTGTTTCGAGTCCGCTCCCGGCAGTAATTCCTGAGCGACAAGCGAATGAGCGCAGCTCGAAAACAAAATCAGCGCAACGCCAGCGGTGCGTACCGGCATGGTCCCCTCCCTGAGAATTCCGAAAACTCACACGAGGGCCTCCCAGCATCCTCGCGCAGAACGGAAGAATCTCAGAGAAGCGAAATTCAGGTCAACAGCAGTCTGCCCGGTCAGGGTGCGCGTAAGGCGGGTGCCCAATGACTGCAGAGCTTGCTGATTGTCTCCTTTCGCTCCGCGAAAGTGGCGTTCCTTTCGCGGAGCGAAAGGCGACAATCAGCGATCAGCCGACACGACTCTGGTGCTATTCGGCGGGCTACTTTACGGACCGGTCTACTTTGCGGACCGTTTGTGACTCAGTAGCCACTTCCACGTCTCAGGATTTTCGTACGTCCGGGACCAGACGTTGTGGCCGAGGTCCTCGTGCAGTGTGACCTTGATGTTCTTTCCGCCGGCAGCTTTGACGGCCGCGGCGATCTCGCGGACGGAGTCGTTTGTCGTCTGCCGGTCCTGGCCGCCGATCACCGCGTGGATCGGCGTGTGGATCAGCATTGCGGCGGTCGCCGGTTCCCCGCGTCCGCAGAGCGGCATGCCGGCGGCAAATCGTTTCGGCGCGGCCGCGATGAGTTCCCACGTTCCGTAACCGCCCATGCTGAGGCCGGTCACGTAGACGCGGTCCGAATCCGCGTTGAGCGTTTTACAGGTGTGCTCGACGAGCGGCAGCAGTTCCCGCGTGTCCCAGACGCGGTCGCTCGGGCATTGCGGCGAGATCACGATGAACGGGAAGCCCTTCTGCTTGTCCGCGATCCGCGGCGGTCCCCACTTTTTAACGAGCTCGATATCGCTTCCCCGCTCGCCCGACCCGTGCAGAAACAGCAGCACCGGCTTCGCCTCGCCGTCGCTTTTGTAGTCCTCGGGAAGAAACTGCAGATAGCGGACTTCGACGTCTTTCCTGTCCGCATCGTCTCCGACGGAAACAGTCAGCCGCGTGGCAATCTGCGTTCCGGGCTTCTGTTCGGCAGCGATGAGCGAAGTCGTACAGGTCAGCGCGAGAGTCAGCAGTGCGGTGATGAGTCTTGTCATGTTGGTTCACTCGGTTGTTTCAGGCTGGTTGACATTCCCTGTCGCCAGGCTTCGGCTTCGGCCTGACACCTGACGACGGCGTTTCGAGCAAATTCGACGAGCGCTTCCTCCTGGCCTTTTCCGCTGAGTTCTTTCAGCCGTTCGGGACAGAGCGGTTCGCCGAATACGATGTGAACTTTGCGAGGACACAGTCGCAGGAGACCTCGCCGCGGCATCGCTTCGTGAGCTCCCGCAATCCCGACCGGATAGACCGGGAGTTTGATTCTTCGAATGAGAGAAATGAACCCGGGTTTGAACTCGCCGACTTCTCCATCGACGCAGCGGGTCCCCTCGGGAAAGAGGCCGACCAGGAAGCCGGCGTCGATCCTGCGAATGGCCTGGCGGATCGTCCCCGTGCTCGCTGCGTCCCGGTTGATCGGCATGACATAGGTGTTTCGCAGAACCCAGCCGACAAACGGAATGGGAAACAACGAATCCCGCGCCAGGTAACTGACCGGTCTCTGCAGGGGGACTCCAACAAGCAGTGGGTCAAGAAAACTCTGATGGTTGATGAGGACCAGGCCGCCGCCGGATGCCGCGACGCGCTCAATTCCGCGCGCCCGATAGCGAAGCCA
The DNA here is from genome assembly GCA_027623235.1 of Planctomycetota bacterium. Taxonomy (GTDB): domain Bacteria; phylum Planctomycetota; class Planctomycetia; order Planctomycetales; family Planctomycetaceae; genus JAQBVJ01. Next base: position 36,375 of record JAQBVJ010000021.1, on the reverse strand, counting down.
CACGGAGAAAATGAGCCGCAGGAAAAACTGAAGCGTCAACCAGACGGCGTTCCGACGAGTCGGGTGGACGTCGGAGGCTGCTTGTCTGGACTCAGGTCGATCTGAAGGAGTCATGATGATCCGCACGGGACGCGACGACGGGCGGGCCGCGATCAGTCATGGCGGCCCGACAATGTTGAAGATGGCAGGCGGCGGGCTCGCCGTAAAGTCGTCCGGCGAGTTGAAAGTCACCACGGGCCGCGATTCGACACGCCAGGAGGCGTTCGCTACTCTCCGTTGCTCCCGGCGACTTCGCTCACGACCGCCGGAATCCTGTTCCCAACGGCTCTTTTTTGAAGCGGATTGACGATGCGGATTGGCGAGATCTACCAGGCAAAGCCGTTCGGAGTTTCTATCGAGATCTTCCCCCCGAAGACCGAGGCCGGTGGCAAAGCACTCTTCGAGACTCTGGCTGCAGCGGCGCGGTGGAACCCGGCGTTTGTGTCGTGTACCTACGGGGCGGGCGGCAGCACGCGAACTCAGACGCTGGATTTGTGCGCGGCCATTCAGGACCAGTTCGGGCTGACGGCGACCGCGCATTTTACGTGCGTCGGCTCGACGCGCGACGAACAACTGGAGTGGCTGAAGTCGGCGTCGGATCGAGGAATCCACAACATCATGGCCCTGCGAGGCGACCCGCCAGACGGCCAGGCTTCGTTTCAGCAGGTTGAGGGCGGTTTTGCTCATGCCAGCGAACTGGTTTCGCTCATCCGGGAAGTGTTTCCTCATATCGGAATCGGCGTGGCAGGCTACCCCGAAAAGCACCCCGAGGCACCGGACGCTCAATCGGACCTCGACCATCTCAAACGCAAAGTGGAATGCGGAGCGGACGCTGTCTACACACAGCTGTTTTACGACAACGACAGCTTTCTTCAGTTTCGCGACCGCTTCGAGGAAGTGGGCATCGACGTGCCGCTCGTTCCGGGGATCATGCCAATTACCGAGTTCTCTCGGATTCAGAGAATCACGTCGCTGTGCGGAGCAAAAATTCCCGAGCATCTCGCCACCAGGCTGGAGTCGGTCAAGGACGACAAGGACGCTCAGTTTGAAATCGGTGTTGAGTTCGCCATCCGGCAGTGTGAACAACTTGTCGAAGAGTGCGTCCCGGGATTTCACTTCTACGTGCTGAACCGGATGGACGCCTGCGACCGGATTCTCGAGGCGCTCAGCCTGCCCGGGATCCAGCCGAAACCTTGATTGCAGCCTGACGATCCCAATGGTCCCTCCCGTCACCTGGCCAGCCACACCGGTAAGACTTCCCCCGGATTTGCGCTGAGATCACGCAAAGCTTGATTCCGGATCGGTGGATCGCGAATGTGTTCCGCTGTGCCGCTAAGTGTCCACATCCGGTTAAGTGGCGAGTTGCAGAGCTGTCAGGAAGTGACTACAACCGTTCTTCTGCGGGCAACGCGGGCCAAAGCGTCGTTCCGAGAAGTTCCGTCATCCTCACCGGTTTGCCGTGCTTTCTGCACGCGGCCAGCCAGTTTCCGACAGCGACAGGCCCGCCATGATTTGTGACGGAGAAGCAGCTGACGCTGCCACTTCATCCAACCCGAAACCCAGCCACCGCATTTTCATTGTGGACGACCATCCCCTTGTTCGGCGCGGGCTGGTCAGCCTGGTGAACGATGAACCGGGTCTCGAAGTCTGCGGAGAGATCGGCACGTTTCAAGGAGCTCTTCGGAAGATCCTGCAGGCACAGCCGGATCTGGTCATCGTCGACCTGTCGCTGAAGGATGGGCACGGGCTCGACCTGATCAAACAGGTTCGGGATGCCAACGGTTCGATTCGCACGCTGGCCCTGTCGATTCACGACGCGTCGATTTTCGCCGAGCGTGCACTGCAGGCGGGAGCGGCCGGTTATTTGAACAAGAGCTGCGCCAATGAGGAGCTCGCCCAGGCAATCCGACAGATTCTCGACGGGCGGATTTATCTGTGCCCCGCCGACTCGGACTGGCTCCTGCGACGCGCGTCGCAGGGCGAGATGGCGACGCCCGACATCGACAAACTGTCGGATCGAGAGCTCGCGGTGTTTCAGCGGATTGGCGAGGGACTGACCACAAGGCAGATCGCCGATCAGTTGTCGCTCAGCCACAAGACGGTCGAAACGCACCGTGAGCGAATCAAGAAAAAGCTCGGCCTGACCAACAGCTCAACGTTGATGCGTCGAGCCGTCGAGTGGGTGCTGCAATCCGCTGAGCCGAGCAAGTAGCTGGCCTTTTCCTTCGGAGAAGAGGCCGAGAGCCCGTCGAAAAAGTCAATTTGAATTAGCGGAGCGGCGCAACGATTTCAACAGGCTGCCGCTGGCTTAAAGCAGATCCCGCAAGTGAAAATGGTGCTTGCCGAGCTTGCCGCCGTAGTTGCCCGCGGTGAGAAGCGTGACCCCTGGTGAGGCGGCCGCAGCGTGCAGGCCGACCCGCATCGAATTCTGAATCGCCTCGAACGAAAAACCGTCGATGACAATTTCGTAAACCGCGGCGGTTTGATCGTCCAGAGCTGTTTTGGTCTGTGCCCGCAGAGTCGGGCAATAAGCGTCATTCGTGCTCGCTGAGAGTTTTTTGTAGATCGATCCGACTTTACTTCCGCTTCGGACCAGGCCGCCGGGAAACGGCAGAATCGTATCGGGAATCTTCCGCATCGCTGTGGCCGCGGCATCGGCGGCGGCGAGCGCGGAATTCTGGTTGCCGGCTCCGATCAGCAGGTTGCCTCCGCCGATTCCCTGAATCGTGCCAAAGCGGTCTTCGCAGACAAATTCTCCATCCATCACCGGGATCCGCCAGAAACGGCGGCTGCCAAGCTTCTTGGAAATCTGGTGCCCGTCTCCGAAGTACCGCAGTTGAGCTCCGACGGGAATGCGGTCTTCTTTGGGCGAACCCGGCAGGCCGTCGTAACAGGCGGTGGTCGGGCAGGTCAGCACGCACTGGCCGACTCGATCGGCGATCGCTTTGGCGAGGTCGTCGCGGCCGAATGCGAAGACAAGCACGCTGATTCCCGGTCGACCGTCGATGGTTTCCTCGGCGGAAAGTTCGCGTTCGATCGCGGCCTCGACTTTGCAGGCAATCACGCTGGTCGCGAATCCGCAGAACTCGTCGGCGGAAATTTTCGCCCAGCGGGGTGCGGCCGCGGTGATGACCACGCGGGTTCCGCGAACGGGGAAAGCCTCGGCAAAAGTATCGACAACGGGCACGCCGTTCAGCTGAAGAGTCTCGGTCGCAGCGGTCACCTGGGAAGCCTCTTACGCGGTTTTGAAGCAAAAGAGGCATGGATCATCGCGGGTCGAGCGGCGATCGCAAGTGAGATGGCGGGTCTGAAACGAGAGGTGAGGGCTGAAGGACAAGGGACGGTGTTCGCCCCCTCGCCTCTCAGCCCTCACCATTCCGCCTCAGCGCAAGCCAGGGCCGCCACGAGTTCCCGCGATTCGCGACGGCCTGGCACCCCGAAGTCGATTGTCAAGGTCGAGCGATTTGAGCTTCGGAGAAGTGAGTGCGGAAGTTCCGAAGCTCCGCCCGTCGTCCTGCGTTACTCGTCAAAGTCGATTCCCAGCAGTGACTCTTCTTCTTCGTAGATGACGATTCGCGGGGTGACCATGAGCATGAGGCTCTGGGTCTCGCGACCGACACCGGAGTTCTTGAAGAGCCGGCTGATGTACGGAATCTTGTTGAGGATCGGCACACCGGCCATGTTGCGGCCTTCGCGGAGTCGTTTGATTCCGCCCAGCAGAACTGTTCCGCCGTCCGGCACGCTGACCGAGGTCTGGACCGAGATGGACTCGACGATCGGCTGCTGGATGGTGCCGCCGGATGCAGCACCCTGCTGGCCCTGCTGACCCTGCTGACCCTGCTGGCCGCCACCCTGGCCGCCGAAGCCGCCCTGGCCACCCTGGCCGCCGCCGATGCCGCCGAAGCCCATTTGAGGATTCATCTCTGCAACAGCCATTCCGGTGAGAGCCTGGCCAAAGCGACCGATGCCGGACGTGGCGGGTCTCACGAGACCAGGACCACCGCCGATGCCACCGAAGCCACCCTGGCCACCCTGGCCACCCTGGCCACCGAAGCCTCCACCGCCCTGCTGACCACCTTGGCCCTGCTGGCCGCCCTGGCCCTGCTGACCCTGCTGACCCTGCTGGCCGCCCTGTCCACCGCCGCCGCCGCCGTTCGTGCTGAACGTGGCCACTTCGACCAGGTTGTTGAACTGCGGAGCGAGTGCCAGTCGAACGAAGCGTCGGTCGGCCGAGACAACCGCTGTGACTGTCAGCGTGATGCCGTCCGGGATGAAGCTGATCTGCGGAGCGAACCCGACCGAGAAAGCTCCGACGGTCGGCTGGAGGCCCAGCACGAACGGTCGCTGCGTCCGGTCAAAGATCGTGGCCGTGTCACCGTTGAAGAGAGTCACCTTCGGAGCGAACAACAGGTTGGCTCGCTCATCGGACTGGACGGCCCGAATGAAGAAGAAGGTCTCAATGTCGCTCAGGATGGCAAGTCCCACCTGCAGACCTCGTGTCGGATCGAAGTTACCGAAGTCCGGCACACCGACGTCGAACGAACCCTGTCGGAAGGCCACGTCCAGGTCCTGCGTAAACGACTCGGGACTGGCCAGACCGACGATCGTGCCGCTGAAGTTATCCCGATCCGTAAAGTCACGTTGAGGTGGCGGAGTAAAGAACTGAGCAACCGCTCCACCTCCCTGAGCCTGCTGGCCCTGCTGGCCCTGCTGGCCCTGCTGACCCTGCTGACCCTGCTGACCCTGCTGACCCTGCTGCTGGCCGCCGCTGATGATCGAGCCGAACGGAGGCAGCGGGGTCAGTGATCCCTGCTGCTGCTGCTGACCGCCCTGACCGCCACCACCACCCTGTTGACCTTGCTGGCCACCGCCACCAGAGCTGAAGCCCGGGCCACCGACGGTGTCCTGGAAGTCGAAGTCGAAGTCGATGCCGATCTGTTCGAAGAAGGTGTCACTGACGCTGATCAACCGCACTTCGATTGTCACCTGCAGGTCCTGCAAACGTCGCAACTGTTCGAGCAAGTCCGAAATTTCCTGGTGAACCTGCTGAGTCTGGCGAATGACCAGCGAGAGAGTTGCCTCGTTCGAACGAAGTGTTCCCATCCCGCCCACTTCCTGCCATGAGTCAGGCTCGACGACGGACGTGATCAGGTCAATGAGTGTTTCAAACTCGAACTGCTCGGACGGACCGCCCACTTCATACTGCATGCCGCCGTCAAGTCCGGCCGAGTACGGTGAGCCACCGGGCGGAACCTGAAACTGGCCACCGGACGTCTGCAATCCGCCGACCCTCGGCGCACCGTACGAGTCGTAGGTGAGCATGTTATCCGTAAAGACGTTGCCTGGTTTTTTGCCGATGCCCCGCATCGGGACAACCAGGTCGGCGACCGGGTAAGCATTGGCCATCAGCCGGCCCTGCTGCTTCAGCTTGCTCGTGATCATGAGCACTTCGTTCTCGATGCTGTAGCCCAGGTTGAGCGGTTCAAGCATCAGGTTCAGAGCACTCTGAAGCCGAATGTTGTCAACATCGATCGACACCATCGAGCTTTCCGTGACACCTTCATCCTCAAGGGCCGGGCCGTCGACAGCGACGTTGATACCTGCCTGGTCGCGGATGTAGCGGATGACCTCGATGAGCGGTGCCGTCTCGTAGTGCAGCGAGATTTTGTCGCTCAGGCTTTTCTCAATGCGTTTTTCTTCTTCGCTCAGCCGGCGAGCGTCCGCACGGCCGTACTTGTCGAGGCGACGTTCGGATTTCGCCTTCCAGTCATCCGGCAGGTGAACCGGGTTGTCCCCGACGATGCCGTCTGCCAGAGCCCGCTCAACATCGTTGAGCGTCTCCCACATCGCATTCTCTTTTTTGTCTTTCAGGTTTTCGTTGTTCTCAATCCGGTAGGCGAACTGAGATTTCAGGACCATGTTCATCGCGACGGCACCGTCGACGCCCAGGGCCTGAGCCTGCTCGGCGATCACGCGGGCTTCCGCGAATCGTTTCTGCTTCATCAGGTCGTTGTAGTCGTTGACTAGGTCAGCCATTTCCTGCTCAACCCGGATACGGTACTGACGTTCGGTTTCAATGGCGTCTTTGACTTCCTGGTTTCGCTGGCGGAGTTCGACGATTGGCTTCATCCGCGCGACGTAGCCCTCGATCGAGCCCTGCGAACGCTGGAGCTGGCGAACCATTCCGGCGATCCGCTGCTCGTCAAAGCCGGAGTTCTCGACGCTCGCAAGCGTTTTGTCGAGCAGTTCCATGGCCTCGTCCGGACGCGATTCCTTGAGCCGATCGGCTCGCAGCATCGCGTTGAGGACCTCGCTGCGAAGTCGGTCAAACTTCAGTACGTCCCGCTGCTCGGCGACGTCGATCGGTCGAGCCTGCTGAACCGTGCCTTCGGTTTCGCCCGAAGCCAGCTGAATGCCGCTGTGACGTGGCCGAAGTTCCTGCAGGTAGTTCTGCAGACGCTGTGATTTGTACGCGTCAAGCTTCTGACCGGACTGCCAGGTTTCCAGGAACGCCTGGTAAGCGGCTTCCCGATTGCCCTGCTTCAGGAAGTTTTCTCCCTGGCGGAACAGCGTTTCGGCGGAAAGTCCGGTGGGAGAAATCGCGGTGATGTTGTCTCGAGATTCTCCGGTGAACGATCCGACCGCTGGCAGAATCGCCGGAGCCGAATTTTCTTCGGGGAACACAACAAGAGCGGCGGCCGGTGGAGCCGCAACCGGCTCACCGATCGAAGCGACCGGTCGCGTGTTTGCGTTCTGTGCTTTCGCGACATCCGCCAGAACGAGTTCCGGTCGATCGTCGAGTGCTCCGTAGGCCAGGTCCATGTCGAGAACCTGATTGGCTTTCTGAGTCGCTTCGAACAGGCGGCCCGCATCGATGTCTGCTCGAGCAGACTTCAGCAGTTGCTCCGCTTTGAAATTCGAACCGTTGCCCGCAACGGTCGCGGCGGGTGAGGCTGTCGCACTTGCGGCGACAAGAGCCGTTTCCTGTCGCACGATCGCGGCCATGACATCCGCAGGACGGTCGTCGAAGAGACCAAACACAACGTTGAGTTTGTCGGCGGCGATTGTTTTTTCTTTGGCAGCTTCCAGGTCGCCGGCCGCAAGGAGCCGCTGAGCGTCACGCAGAAGCTCTTTCGCAGCGTCCGCCCGGCGAGCGGCATCCGACACGCCCGTCGACTCTTCCGACTCTTCCGACTCTTCCGACTCTTCCGACTCTTCCGACTCTTCCGACTCTTCCGACTCTTCCGACGGATTCATACGAGCGACCATTGCCCGTGGTGGAGCAGTGCGTCCTTCGCGGCGATCGATGACCGCCAGGACGTTGCCCGGAGTGTCATCAAAGCGTCCGTAGTTCACGTTGAGCTGTTCGGCGGCGAGAGCATTCTGCCTCGCTCCTTCAATGTCGCCGGTGGCGATCAGCCGTCGCGCATCGCGAAGCAGTCGTGCGGCTTCCTTGCTGCGTTCCGCACTGGTGTCGCCTGGTGACGAGGCACCCGCGTTCGCGACGCCGTCTGGCTGCGAAACTGGAAATGCCGGAGTACCGGGGAACGCTGCCGGCCGCGGATTGACGGGCTTCTCGGCCGGTTTGGTCGACGGGAACGGATCAATCTCGGGTGGCTCCGTCGCAGAGGCAACAGGCCGGGACGGTGAGGCCTCCGCGGTTGGACGATTATCGAAAGCTGGGAGTTTCGGAGCCGTCTCTGGCTCAGTTCCGGCTGTCAGCTGAACTCCCGTGTTGCTGGTTCGCGTCGGAACCTCGGCCACCTGCGTTGGGCCTTGAGCGGCCGTTTCGGCGCGAGCGATGTCAGACATCAGACTTTCCGGTCGCTCATCAAACACCGAATAGACGACGTCAAGCTGGCTGGCTTCGTTCGTGAGCTTACGGGCCGTGTCAAACTGCCCCTTCTTCAGCGCACTGCGGGCTGCAACCAGCAGTTCCTGCGCGCGTGCCTTATTCTGCCCGGTTAGTTCTTTCGTCATCGTCGGCTCGGGAGCCGTTCCCACCGAACCGGGAAGCGGAGTGGACTGGCGTCGTGGATTCGCATTTGCGAGTGTCGTTGTTCCGGAAAGGCGATCGATTTCCTTGAGCACGACTCGCGGACTGTCATCGAACAGGCCGTAAGGCACATCGATTTCGTCGGCTTCCAGAGCCATCTGTCGAGCTTCACTGAATCGGCCGGCGGCCATCAGTTTGCGAGCCTGACCGACCAGTTGTTTTGCAATCTGAGCATCGGTCAGTCCGTTGGAATCGTCAGCAGGAATGACCGAGCCGGCACCGTTGTCTGTGGTCGAAGCCTGCGTAATGGGACGGCTCGGCTCTTCGTTCGAGGCAACCTGCAGTGATCCTGCTCCGCCTGAGTTCAGGCGGCGTGTGATGTCCGCGGCGAGCTTCTCCGGAGTCTCCTCGAATAGTCCCCATGTGAGGCCCAGGTCGCTTGCGAGCAGGGCTTTTTCATAGCCGGCTTCCAGCCGGTTAGCGGCAATATCTTCCCGGGCTGACCGCATCAGGTTCAACGCGTACTCGCGTCGGTCTGGTTCAGCCTCGGTGAATTCCTGGCGAGCGGTTGCCATTTTCTCGGTTTCGAACGGAAACGCCGGAGCGGCCGGTTCTGGCTCGGCTGCAGGTGCAGCAAACGGATTCTGCGGTCGAGCAGCAAACGGTCTCTGAGTTTCCGCAACCGGGGTTTCATCGAATCGCGGTTCGTCAAACTGACTGGTCGGTGTGCGAGCCGCTGCGACCGAAGGCTCCTCGAACGAGCTGCGTGCTGGCGGTGCCGTGACAACAGAATTCGTCGCCGGAGTGGCTCGATTGCCAGTCGGGCTCTGACCGGCCATCACGCGAGCAATGAAAGCTGCCGGCGTTTCCTCGCCTGGCGCGAACTGAGTCGTACCGCCGGCAAGAACGTCGGCGATACTTGCCTTTTGAATGGCCGCTTTCTTGTCGCCCCGGTCCCAGGCGTCATAGGCCTGCTGCATGTAACCGTCAATTCGTCCCCGCACGCGATCTGACGAGCGGGCAGTAGTTGCGACGCGGGCTGACTGCGAGTCGCGAGCCATGCTGCGCGTAAAAGGCTGAGTATTGTCAACTGACGGCGCGGCCTGCCGGTTGGTCGTTGAGGGAAACTGTTCTGCGGCGGACCCGGAACTGTACGCGGGCCGTTCGCCCCCGGTCAGTTCGATCGAGCGATCTCGCGGGTTCCGAGAGTCGCCGGCATAAGTTGGCAGGTCGGCGTCCCGCTGAGTTCGCGGAGCCGGGCCAAAGGACGACTGTCGGCTTTCGACCGGGCTGACCGCTGTGGGTCGTGGTCGAGGAACCGGCTGGTTCCGAGCGACCGACGGGTCGAGGCTGCCGGGCTGCGAGGCTCTTCCATTGAGCTGGCTCAGGAGCTGGCCCGGCGTCAGTTCGCCCTCTGCCCACTCGACATCGAACCGGCTGGCTCGCAGAGCCTGCTGACGGGCGGCGGAGATGTTGCCTTGTCGGGCTTCATACTCAGCCTGCCGCATCAGTGTCCGAGCCGTCTGGGCATACGCACTAGACTCGGGACTTCCTGTCTGCGCGGATGCGGGATGACTGGTCCCTGGGGAGAACTGATACCACATGGTGCCGGCGACAGCCGCAACGACGAAAAGACCGGTAAGCTTACGCAAGGTAAGTACCTCCAAAAACGAACGCGGAGTGATCTCGGAAGGGAGTTCGGAGCGATTGATTTCTGCCGTGATGCAGGAGCATCGAAAGTGGCAGACGAATCACTCAGACACGGTTTGAGGAAACCTGACTGGTACGCGAAGAGGCGAACCGCTCTGTCGGGTTGACTCGGGAAGTGTTTTGGAAAGGGAAGAGTTCAGAACTTTTTGAAGTGCAGGTCCGGCAGGATTTGGGAAGGGAGTTGGCGGCAACCAGGGCGGTTGCCTTCCCGCAGGACGAAGGGAGCGGAGTGATATTCGAGAGGGGAAAAAAGGGTCAACCCCGTTCTTGAGCGTTTTTTGCTGTGCGGAGCATGATTTCTGAAAAAGTTCTGCGATGAGCCACACGAAGTTTCACGCAGCAATCAGGCCTGCTGGCTTCTGCGCATCACTCTCGCCCCTTGATTCCTCCGTTTGACGTTGACAGAGTCTCCGGCTCCCGTTGGCGAATCATTCGCTTTGATTTCAGCTAACCCGATGAGGCGGTGAGTTTTTCAATGTGGCAGGCACACTCCGTGTGCCGTCCGCCCGAACCTGCTCTCAACCCCGTATTTTCGGGGCATACGGGACACGGAGTGTGCCTGCTGCTTTCAATTCTTCGAAAAACTCACAACCTCGACGCGTCATCAAGGGACGAGAGTCGATCGACATCCGCCTCGCCCACACGTCGCGTGACTGACGTCAATTCATTTCGCGCAGGTCGATCAGCAGACACGACGGAAACCGAACGTGACAAGTCCTTTCTCTGTACACGCCCGATTGACGAACGCCTTCACACGGCTGCCAGTCACAAGTGGCATCCTGCTGGTAGCCGGAGCGCTTTACGCATCGACTCTCTACATCGCACTGTTCGCATCTGAAACTCCGGCTCGCTTTGCCTATCCGGGAGCGATGACGATTCTGCAGATGACCGCGTTTCCTGAAGTGCACGGTCCGTTTGACTTATGGGAAGGGCACGTCTGGTGGCTTTTGTTTAACGCGATGCACCACGTTGGCCTGTGGCATGTCCTGATGAATTCTTTTTCGCTGTGGATTCTGGGTGGCTTGCTGGAATCACGGATGGGCCGGCTGCGGTATCTGCTGCTTTTCCTGACCGCCGGCTATGTTTCGGTGCTCGCGCAGTTTTTGCTCGGCGAAACTCCGATCGGTATGTCCGGCGCGGTGTGTGCCGTGTTCGGCTATCTCATCGTGCTGAGAAAATACGACCACGATACGGCAGAGCGCATGCCGCAATCCATGGTGACGATGGGCCTTGGCATCCTGATTCTATTCGTACCACTGACTGCTGCCGGGCTGCTTCAGATTGCGAATCTGGCCCACTTTGTCGGACTGGGTTATGGCTGGTTGCTCGGCTGGCTGGCGTGTCGTTTCGCGAAGCGGGCGCGCTGGCGAACGCGAGCCGCCGTCGCCGCGCTGCATCTGAGCATCGTCGGACTCACGTTGGTCGCGATGCACCCGACGTGGGACGGTCGCTACCAGGCGTGGCTGGCACTCAAAGAAACCGACCCTCGTCTCGAACTGGAACGATGGCGAGTCGCAACATCGCGCGCACCGGACATCGCCATCGGGTGGCTGCGTCAGGCGGAGATTCTTTACGGCAACGGCCTGCAGAAAGAAGCCTGGAAGACGGCCCTCAACGGCTTGCGGCTCAATCGACAGGACGAAGAACTCGACGAATTCGTGCGGATCCTGTGGGGCAACTGGCGCTCCCAGCCGCACCGAACTGATGCGGCACTTGCCGAGCTTCGAGAGGTTTTCAAAGACGAATCGGACGCGTGGATCCGTCGTCTGAAGCTTGAAGGGCCGCTGCCGATTCCGAGTCGAATTGACATGGCAGAACTGCTCGCCCTGCTCACCGAAGAGCCGCCGACAACCCCGCGGCTCGACGCCGAACTCGACGTGCCACGCGACGTTGCCGGCATCACCTCGCCGCACCCGCCGTCGCTTCAACCTGGTGAAGTTGACCCAGAAGCGCGAGACAGCGCGCTGCTCGGCGAGTCCCTGTGAGCCAACATTTCTCGTCAGACGTTACGGTGGCGAACAGATTTTCGACTGTCGACCTGAGGTGGCGCCGCCGCGTGGCTGTCCCCAGGCTATGATAGGATTGCCTTCGGCGGACTGTGTTTCGGCCCTTTGTGATCCCGGAAAAGTGATGACTCACGGTCAGACGCGAATTCGAATTTCACAATCACAGCTCAAGGTGCGGCCATGCTGACACTCACTGGAAGTCCCTTTTCCTGCTGCGACGGAATCAGCCGTCGCAACTTTCTGCAGATCGGTGCGCCTGTGCTCGGGCTGGGGCTCGCCGATTTTCTGCGCGGTCGAGCACAGGCTTCGGGATCGAGCAACGCGAAGGGCACGGGAAAATCGTTGATCGTTTTCTGGACTCACGGAGGCATGAGTCAACAGGACACGTACGACATGAAACCCGATGCGCCGGCCGAGTACCGCGGGATGTACCAGCCGATCAAGACGACAGTCGACGGGATCAATGTGTCTGAGCGGTTTCCCCGGCAGGCGAAGGTGATGCATCACATTTCGCAGGTGCGATCGGTGCACCACGAAAACGGGATTCACGCGCCGAGTGCTCACTGGATGGCGACGGGACGTTTCGGCCCGACGCTCGCGCGGAATGCCGCTCAGCATCCGTCGTTCGGGTCTGTGATCTCGCGGTCGCTTGGCGCGAGGAATCCGCACATGCCGCCCTACGTGGCGATCCCCAGGGCCGAGGCGTTCGGGTATCAGGGAGCGGTCTATCTCGGCAAGGCGTACAACCCGTTTGAGGTCGGAGCTGATCCGAATTCCAGGGACTTCAAAGTGGCGAACCTCGCCATGCCGAAAGGCCTGGAGCTGAAGAGCGTTGAGAATCGTCGCAGGCTGCTCAAGAAGTTCGACTCACTGCGGCGGGACGTCGACAGCTCGGGCGTGCTGGAAGGCCTGGACGCGTTTAAGGCTCAGGCGCTGGAGATGGTCACGGGAGACACCGTGCGGAAAGCGTTCGACCTGAGTGCCGAGGACGACAAACTGCGAGATCGCTACGGCCGGCATCAGTACGGGCAGAGTGCTCTGCTCGCGCGGCGACTGGTCGAGGCCGGCAGCACGTGTGTCACGATCAACACCGGCTACTGGGATCACCACAACGACATTGAGCCCGGTCTGGAGACGCATCTCCCGCCGCTCGACGCAGCCATCGCGGCTCTCGTCGAGGACCTGGAAGAGCGAGGCATGCTCGACGACGTCCTCATCTACTGTGCCGGCGAGTTCGGCCGCACACCGCTCATGAATGGCCACGCCGGACGCGATCACTGGTCAAACTGTTTCACGGTGATGCTGGCTGGCGGCGGCATCAAAGGCGGGCAGGTTGTCGGAGCCAGCGAAAAATGGGGCGGCGGAGTCCACGAGCGGCTCACGATTCCTCTCGATGTTTACGCGACGATCTTCCAGCAGCTTGGCATTCCGCTGGAAACTCACTACGAAGACGCCAGCGGCCGCCCCGTCAGCATCGTTGGCGAGGGGCGGCCAATTCGCGAGTTGCTGTAGGTCACTGCGACTGCGACACGTCACGATTCACGGAGAGAGACATGCGATCGGGTAATCCCGCTTTAAGTGCGAAAACATTCGAGCAGTTTCGCGGCTACGAAGCCTCAACAACAATGACCATCGAGGGGACCGCCACAAAGACAGCGATCCTGCTGGCGGTTGTCGTTGCCGGAGCTTCCATCACCTGGAATCGATTTCTGCAACAGGATCCGATCGTCCAGCCACTGATGTATGGAGGGCTGTTCGGCGGACTGATTTTCGCCATCGCCACCTGTTTCAAGCCAACGTGGGCTCCCATTACGACGCCCCTGTATGCGACGGCTGAGGGATTGTTTCTTGGCGGAATCTCCGCAGTCTTTGACCAGATTTACCCCGGAATCGCCTTCCAGGCTGTCGGCCTGACGTTCGGGACGTTGTTCGGGCTGCTGTTTGCGTATCGGACCGGGCTCATTCGAGCGACCGAGAATTTCAAACTTGGCGTTTTCGCGGCGACCAGCGGCATCTGTCTTCTGTACCTGGTGGGGTTCGTGCTGCGAATGTTTGGCTCCGGAATTCCTTTCATTCACGAGGCGGGACTTGTCGGAATTGGATTCAGCCTGTTCGTCGTGGTGATCGCCGCGCTGAATCTGGTGCTGGATTTTGACTTCATCGAAGAGGGAGCCAAACGTGGGGCTCCGAAATACATGGAGTGGTACGGTGCTTTCGGACTGCTCGTGACGCTGGTCTGGCTCTACCTGGAGATCCTGCGACTGCTCGCGAAACTGCAGGACAGAAACCGTTGACGACAGAAACCGTTGACAGGCATTCTGCGACTTGCAGACGCTCTCATCGAACTCCTGGTCGTGATTGCGATCATTGCTGCTCTTGTGGCGTTGCTCTTGTGGCGTTGCTGCTGCCGGCAGTTCAGTCGGCTCGCGAATCCGCTCGCCGGTCTCAATGCAAAAACAAGTCGATGTGGCATGCACACCGGCGGAGTTCACATGCTGATCGGCGATGGCAGCGTGCAGTTCATCAGCGTGCAGTTCATCAGCGAGCACATCTCATCAGCGAGAACATCGACGACAAAACCTGGAAAGCGCTCGCGACGATCAACGGCTCCGATCAACCAGGCGACTTCTAACGGCCGGCGGCCCCGCGACGCCGACCCGAACGAGGAACACCGCGTCGCCTCCGACCGAGCACAGACGCAGGCATCTGACAGAACTGTCGCCAGGACCTTCCGAGAGCGTGCGGTCCCAGGCAGGAAATCTCATCCGGCCAAATCTTCACGGAAATGAACTCGAATCGGGCTGGAGAGCGCCTGAAGTGCAACAGAGCAGCCCTTAAGTGACTGGTTTGGCGCCTTAATCTGCCGGTTGAGCGCCTTAATCTGCCGGGTGAGCGCCTTAAGCTGCCGGGTGAGCGCCTTAAGCTGCTGGTTGAGTGCCTTAAGCTGCTGGGTGATCGCCTTAATGGACTGAGTCTGTGGCTGATTCTTATTCTGTCTTCAAACAAGGAGCTTGAGGGGCGGAATACTCGGCTTCAGCATCGTGTCAGTGAGCTTAAGGCGTGGAATATCTGTCTTAGGTGATCTGTTACGCGGAATCTGGCTTCGGCGTTGGAGCGGGACTGTGGGCGTCAGGGGGACGCCTCACCTTGTCTTGAACGCCAGGGAGCGAGACATGCCGTTCGAGCCGATTGACGGGTATTCGTCATGCAGGTTCATCGTCTGCGCGGGGCTTCTGGCGGAGCATGGGCTGCTCACCTGTTGATTTCCTGGACCAAAGCACGTCTGCGCGGAATAATGGGGCACCGGTCCGCACAGCCATTGGCGGGTTGCTGCCCCGGTCCGGTTTTCGCCGGCTTTGCGAGCCTCACGACGGGATGGGTCGATGTTCACGCTCAGACGCTGTCTGCACCGCTGTCTGCACCGCTGTCTGCACTGCTGTCTGCACTGCGGCATCTTTCTGCTGGCCGGTCTCGTTGTGTTGCCTCACTGCGTCTTTGCCGGTGAGGTCCGCCTCAAGAATGACACGGTCATCAAGGGCAACCCCGTTCAGATTCAGGCGGTGTCGAAGTCGATTCAGGCGAACGCGGGTGAGGTCACCGTTTACCCGATCACGCTCGTCGATGGCGGGATGGTTCGGTACTACGTGCCGACTCGAAACGTCGTCGATGCGAACCGCGACGCGCTGTTGAGCTCGGTTGAAAAATTCAAGATGCCTCAAAGAAAGACGGGGCCTCGTACCGTGACGCTCGGATCGATCGGCCGGTTTCTGGAGACGTCGCAGTTTAACGCGAAGGGGCGGCGTCAGGTCGTGCTCGGCCTCGACACCGCTCGCGGTTTGCGCGAGCTGCACATTGATCAGGGCATCGTCGAGATTGCTCCGCAGTACCTGACCGTTCAGGCGCTCAACGAGCTCGCGTGGGAGTACTCCATCGCGACGACCTCAATCCCGACGTCACTGCTGGACGCGATGATTCGCGAGGTCACCGATCAGAAATCTCAGAACGACCGCTTCGCGATCGCGCGGTTCTACGTTCAGGCCGAGCTCTACCTGCAGGCGCTTCAGGAACTGGAATCGGTTGCGAAGGACTTTCCGGATCTTAAAGAACGGTCAGAAATGCTCGCGCTGGAGGTGCGGCAGCTTCTGGCTCAACGGCTGCTCGATGAGCTCACGCGGCGACAGCAGAGCGGACAGCACTACCTGGCCTTCAGTAAAGCCAAACAGTTTCCGACCGAGCAGATGAGTGCGGCGATCCTGCGTCAGGTTCGCGAGATTCTGGCCGAGTACAATCAGGCTCAGGACAGCGGCGAGCTCGCTTTGGCGCTGCTTGGCGAACTGCAGGCCGAGATCAAGGATGAGACGCTGCGCGACTCGCTCCGACCGTTCCGCAGCGAGATCTCTGATTCGCTCAACTTTGAATCGCTCAAACGACTGCGTCCGTTCCTGACCCTCGCCGAAGACAAAACAGTCGCGGCCGAAGAGAAGCTGGCGCTGGCGTATTCTGCCTGGGTCATCGGTGACACCAACGCGATCGGGCGGCTCGATCAGACAGTCAATCTGTGGCAGGCCCGGTTCCTGATGATGAATTATCTGCGGACGGTGGACGAGCAGGAACGCAAGCTGATCCTCGCCGACCTGCTGAGAACGGAAGGGGTCGGACCGGCGTCGGTGATGCAGCTCATCCCGTTCCTGCCGCCGGTCATCGAAACGCCAGGCATCAAGGCGGGCGAGGCGCTGCGAATTCAGGTCGACAACGAAATTGGCGGCGTCCCCGAAGACTCAGAACCCGTCCACTACCACGTGCTCCTGCCAACCGAGTACTCACCGCATCACACCTATCCGGTCGTCGTCGCGCTGCACTCGCTCGAACGGGAACCGGAGTGGGAGCTTCGCTGGTGGGGCGGCACTCTCGAAGAACCACTGCAGGCGCAGCGGCACGGCTACATCGTGATCGCCCCGGAATACAACAGTGAGAGCGACCAGACTTACAGCTACAGCCCGCTGACTCACTACCGCGTGCTGCAGTCGATCCGGGATGCGCGGCGGCGGTTTAACGTCGACTCGGATCGAATCTTCCTGTCCGGTCACGGGACCGGCGGAGAAGCGTGCTTCGACATCGGCCTGTCTCATCCCGATGTCTTTGCGGGAGTCATTCCGATCTCGGGTCAGATTGAGAATTTTTCGAAGTTGAACTGGAGACGGAACGCGGGTTACCTGCCGTGGTACGTCATCGGCGGACAGCTCGACCGCGACAAGTTTGAACGAAACGCGCCGACTCTCAACAGCATGATGCTGCGTGGCGACGACGTGATCCTCGCGGAGTACGTCGGGCGCGGCTACGAGTCGTTCTACACTGAGATCCATCGACTCTTCGCGTGGATGGAGCTGCACGAGCGGCAGCGGTACCCGCGGGAAATCGAAATCTCAACACTGAGGCCGAACAACAACCGCTTTTACTGGCTGAAGGCTCACACGATTCCGGATGTAAAATTCACCGGCTCGCCCAGGACAATCTCCGGCTCGATCAAGGACGGCTCCGACCGCTGGACGACGATCGCGATCAACAGCCCGGCGAAGGAGCACACCATCTGGCTCTCACCCGACATGGTGGATTTCAACCTGCGAGTCCAGGTGACCGTCAAAGGCCGTCGCAAGTTCAACGACTTTGTCGAATCCGACGTGGAAGCGATCCTCGAAGACTTGCGTCAGCGAGGCGACCGCCAGAAGGTGTACCAGGCGCGGCTGGAAGTGAAGTAGCCACACGGAACCGGCAATTTCTGGAGCATTCACCTGCCGGTGTTGAGCATGCCGTTTGAGTGCAAAGTGCAAAGTGAAAAGTGAAAATCGGCAGGTGATCGAGGATGGCAGAGCTTGATCATGACGAACTTGCGGCAAGGCTGCTGGATTTTGCAGCGCGAGTTGGCAATGCCGTCGATGCTCTGCCGGAAACTCGACTGGGAAGGCACATTGCCGGCCAGCTTGTCCGAAGCGGGACTTCGCCGGCACCGAACTACGCAGAGGCATGCGGTGCGGACATTCGAAAAGACTTCATCCACAAACTCAGCATCTGCCTGAAGGAACTGCGGGAGTCTCGCTGCTGGGTTCAGCTCATCATGAAGTCCCATCTTCTTTCCGAGATGCAGATGGGAGAACTTCACGACGAATGTGATCAACTCTGCAGGATCATTGGTAAATCGATCGTGACCGCCAAATCGAATCAACAGTCAAAGCCGGCCTGACATTAACGGATTTTCACTTTTCACTTTTCATTTTGCACTGACTTCACCACTGACTTTCCTGATTCCTCACATTGAACCATGCCCACAAAAAGTGCACTGATCACCGGAATCTGCGGTCAGGATGGCCGCTACCTTTCGGAACTGCTTCTCTCCAAAGGCTACGAGGTTCACGGGACGATCGCGTCTCGCGCGCCGGGTGTCGGTGAGGCGGACGAGAATCTCTTCTACTGGGACCTCTCTGACGGCACCAACCTGCAACAGATCTTCAAAGAGACTCAGCCGGATGAGGTCTACAACCTCGCCGCGCAGAGCCACGTGCGACTCTCTTTCGAACTACCGATTCACACCGCGAACGTGACCGGCGTCGGCACTCTGCGAGTCCTCGAAGCGATCCGTCAGTTTCAAGAGACGTCCGGCAAACAGATTCGGTTCTACCAGGCCTCGTCCAGCGAGATGTTTGGCCAGGTCAAACACTCGCCGCAGAACGAAGACACGCCGTTCCACCCGCGCAGCCCGTACGCCTGCGCGAAAGTGTTCGGGTTCTGGCAGACCGTGAACTACCGCGAGTCGTACGGGATGTTCGCCTGCAACGGCATCCTCTTTAACCATGAATCACCGTTTCGGGGTGAGGCGTTTGTCACTCGCAAGATCACTCGGGCCGCAGCCAGGATCAAAGTCGGCCTGCAGCAGAAGCTGAAGCTCGGCAACACCCAGGCTCGTCGCGACTGGGGCTTCGCCGGAGACTACGTCGACGCGATGTGGAAAATGATGCAGCAGGACGAAGCAGACGATTTCGTGGTCGCGACCGGAGTCACACATTCGGTGCAGGACTTCCTGGAAATCGCGTTCGGCCATTTGGACCTGGACCTGGAAGAAGTCGTCGAGACCGACCAGAGCCTGTTCCGACCGGCCGAAGTCGACACGCTCTGCGGCGACGCTTCAAAGGCCCGCGAAAAACTCGGCTGGGAACCGAAAGTGTCGTTCGAGGAACTCGTCAGAATGATGGTCGATCGCGACCTGAAAATCGCCGAGCGGGATGCCGCATCAAGGTGAACCGCGATCGGAATTCGCTCAGAGAGAACCCTTATGGATGAGATTCGCGACCCCGGACGGCCTCCTGCCGTGCCAGAACCTGCGCACGCTTTCGCCACGTTCGTCGCGTTCTGCGTCGTCGTCGCCGCCGGAGTTTTCGTCGATCGAATTCAAATCACGAGGACGGGAATTTCACCGGCCGTCTCAACACCAGCCTCGACTATCTCCGAGCCGGACACGGTCCGCATCGTCCCCTCAATCCCGGTTCCCCCTCCGGACCCGGCGATCGTTGAAGAGGTGGCCGGCCACTCGGTTCTGGGCCAACCGATTCCGCTGATTCGAATCGGAAGCGGACCCGCCATCCTCATCATGGCCTCCATCCATGGCAACGAGTCGGCCGGCACGCATCTTGTCGAGCGACTTCGGGAACTGCTCCTCAAAAACCTCTCGGACTTCCCGCGCGATCGATCCGTCATCCTGATGCCCGTTCTGAATCCGGACGGTGTCGAAGCGAAAACGCGAGGCAATGCGCACGGCGTTGACCTCAACCGAAACTTCCCGGCCGAGAATCGTGAGAACTCGCAACGCTACGGACTGACAGCATTGTCCGAACCGGAAGCTCTCGCCATTTACAAAACGATCGAGCGGTTTCAGCCGATCCGCATCGTGACTCTGCATGAGCCGCTGCGTTGCGTCGACTACGACGGCCCAGGACTGGAACTGGCAACCGCGATGGCCGAGGTCTGTCCGCTTGCGGTCAAGAAGCTCGGCACGAGACCCGGCTCGATGGGGGCATTCACCGGTGAGGCTCGCCACATCCCGACGATCACACTGGAACTGCCGCGCGACGCGAGAGGACTCACGGCCGACGAGCTCTGGGAACGATACGGAGCCGCGATGCTGACAGCCGTGACGCATCCGCTGGATTCTGCTGCCGAGACGGATCGGTGATCCCGCTGGGAGGGTGAGGCTACCCGTTTCAGACACAGAAGATGCGACGTCGTCGGGAACCGATGACCATTTGTGCGACAGTCAAGGGATCTCAGGCGGCGGCCTTGAGACTGTTCTCACAAATCGTCATAGTCGAACGCAGAAACTACGTTTGATGCGTCTTTCGCGAGGCACTCACGCCGGGCAGCTGGCTCATCGAAATACTTCACACGGGGGACACCGCGATGACAAGACGTTCGAATTCAACTCGTCGAGACTTCCTGAAATCGACGACCGCCGGCGCTGCTGCGATTTCCGCGGGCGTGTTCACCGGGGGGGCACTCGCCCAGTCTCGGTCGGCCAACGAGAAGCTCAACATCGGATGCATCGGCACGGCCAACCAGGCTCGGTTCAGCATCGGCAACATCGGCAGCGAGAACATCGTCGCCGTCTGCGACATCGACTCAACGTATCTTGATCGAGCAAAGAAAGACTTTCCTGCCGCTCGAACTTACGTCGATTATCGCGAGCTGATCGAGACGGAAGGCGACAAAATCGACGCCGTCACAGTGGCCATCGCCGACCACAACCACGCCCCGGCGACCATCCGTGCGATCCGTGCCGGCAAGCACGTGTACTGCGAAAAGCCGCTGACTCACTCCGTTCACGAAGCACGTCTCATCGCCGAAGCCTCAATCAAGCACGGCGTCGCTACTCAAATGGGCACGCAGATTCACGCCGGCGACAACTACCGCCGCGTTGTCGAGATCGTTCAGGCCGGCGTGCTGGGCGACGTCACCGAAGCTCACGTCTGGGTCGGCAAAGGCTGGGGCGGTGGTGAGCGACCAGCCGATGGTCAGCAGGCTCCGAAAAATCTCAACTGGGATCTGTGGCTCGGGCCAGCACCTGTGCGGGATTTTGCCGCCGGTCGATACCACCCGGCTCAATGGAGAAAATGGTGGGCCTTCGGCCAGGGCACGCTCGGCGACATGGGCTGCCACTATATGGACCTGCCGTTCTGGGCGCTCAAACTTCGCCATCCGACGCACTGCGAAGCGGAAGGCCCGGCGGTTCACGAAGAAACCTGCCCGCTTGGCCTGACCGTCCGGTACAAGTTCCCCGAACGCGACGGCTTGAAACCGGTCAATCTGACGTGGTACGACGGGAACATGATTCCCAGAGAAGTTGCTGGACAGCGAGTTCCCGGATCGGGCGTGATGTTTGTCGGCAGTGAGGGAACGATGTTCGCCGACTACGGCAGCTATAAACTCTTTCCACGCGAAAAGTTCGCTGACTTCAAGCCGCCCGCACAGACGATTCCGAAATCGATCGGGCATCACGCCGAGTGGATCAAAGCGTGCAAAGAAGGCACTCCGACAACCTGCAACTTCGACTACTCGGGAGCTCTCACCGAAACAGTCCTGCTCGGAAACGTTGCGTACCGAACAGGCAAAGCCCTGGAGTGGGACGGGAAGAACCTGGAAGCCACCAACGTTGAGGAAGCCGCCTCGCTGATCCGCAAGGAGTACCGGCCGGGCTGGGAAGTCGTCTGACGACCGGCCCCGTGGCTTTTCAGCATTGAGATCAAACCGCGTCCGTTCTGGTAGAACCAGGTGGGCGCGGTTTTTCTGATTGAGCGAGTTGGACGAGTTGGTTCTATCGGCCGGAACCAGTCTCACGTATTTATTAGTTTGTGGCCGGCCTTCGAAGATGATCGACCAGGGTCGAACATTCCGTCACAATGAAGGCCTTGATTCTGCCTCATACAACTTTCTGTCCGGTGAATTTCCACATGACAATTCGATCCGCAATTTCGCTGCTTGCTGTCGCAGTTTTACTGCCGGGCGGTGCATCCGCTGCCGAGGGCGACGTCAATTTCAGCCGCGACATTCTGCCGCTGCTGTCGAATAACTGTTTCAAATGTCACGGGCCTGATGAGGCGAATCGTGAGTCGGGCCTGCGGCTCGATCAGCAGAAGGGTTCCGTCGCTGTTCTCGAATCCGGACACCGTGCCATCGTCCCAGGCAAGAGTGGCGAGAGCGAACTGTTTCGCCGGATTTCCTCGACCGATCCGGATGCGAAAATGCCTCCGGAAGATTCCGGTAAGAAACTGACGGCTGCTCAGATCGAGCTGATTCGAAAGTGGATCGACAGCGGAGCTGAATGGTCCGGCCACTGGGCATTCCAGCCGCCGATGAAACCGCCGGTTCCAGAGCCTGTCGCCGGTTGGCGGACAACTGGTCCGATCGACAACTTCATTCACACCTCTTTGAAAGCGAAACAGCTTTCTCCCGAAGAACAGGCGTCGAAGGAAACACTTCTTCGACGAGTGACACTCGACTTGACGGGACTGCCTCCGACTATCGCCGAAGTCGATGCCTTTCTGGCAGACAACTCCGAACAGGCCTTTGAGCGAGTCGTGGATCGCCTGCTCGATTCCACAAAGTACGGCGAACAATTGGCGCGAATCTGGCTCGACGCCGCCCGGTATGGCGACACTCACGGACTGCACCTCGACAACGAACGATCGGTTTGGCCGTACCGTGACTGGGTCATCAAGTCGTTCAATCGGAATCAGCGATTCGATGAGTTCACGATTGAGCAGCTCGCCGGTGATCTGCTTCCCGAGCCGACACTCAACCAGCGCGTCGCCACCGGTTTCAACCGGTGCAACGTGACGACCAGCGAGGGCGGCTCGATCGACGACGAATACTACGTGCGGTACGCGGTCGATCGAGTGGAAACGACCGCGACGGTGTGGCTTGGTCTGACGGCCGGCTGTGCCGCGTGCCACGATCACAAGTTTGACCCACTCACTCAGAAAGAATTTTACCAGCTGTTTTCGTACTACTTCAGCCTGACGGAACGGGCGATGGACGGGAATGCTCTGCTGCCGCCACCGGCCGTCAAAGTGCCGACCGACGAGCAGTCCGAACAGAAGAAGCAGTACGACGAGCAGCTGGCCGCAGCCTCAAAACGAGTTGAGACACTGCTCGCCGAATTCAACTACACGGACCCGAAACCCGACGAGCCGCTGGGCACGTTGAGTGAAGCGGAGCTGGTCTGGATCGAGGACTCACTGCCGGCCGGGGCGAATGCGCAGGGCGACACACCGTGGCAATTTGTTGAAGCTCCAAAGCCGGTTCACAGCGGAAAGAAGGCCAGCGTCCGTACGGGCTCCGGCGACGGAATCACGCAGCACTTTTTTGACAAGGCGACGGACCGGTTGAAGATCGGCGAGAACTCGCGGCTGTTTGCTTACGTGTACCTCGATCCGAAGAATCTCCCGGACACGATTCAACTTCAGTTCAACGATGGAACGTGGGAGCACCGTGCGTCCTGGGGAGCCGACAAAGCGTTCGGGGCCGGGCGAAACAATGTCTCTAACCGAGTCGTCGGTTCTCTGCCCGAAGCCGGGAAATGGGTACGGCTGGAAGTCACTGCTGAGTCTGTCGGATTGAAGCCTGGCTCAGAATTGAACGGCTGGGCGTTCACTCAAGTTAAAGGCACCGTCTACTGGGACACGGCGGGCATCGTGTCTCAATCGCTGTCTGAAGAACAGCAGCGTTCGCTCTTTGCGTGGGAGCAGTTTCAGAAAAGCGGCAAAGCTCCGACCGTCCCTGAGGACATTAAGAAACTGCTCGACATCGAACGTGAAAAACGGAACGACGAACAGAAGACACTGCTGACCCGCTACTTCCTGCAGCACGTCCACCCGGACGCGCGAGCGAAACTCGCCGAACCGTTCGCGGAACAGGCGAAGCTGAAGCAGCAACTGGTCGATCTTGAGAATGCAGTTCCGTCAACGCTGGTGATGGAGGATCGCAAAGACGCGCGGCAGGCTCACATTCTTGAGCGAGGTCAGTACACCGAGAAACGGGCCGCGGTGGCTTCCGCTGTTCCTGAGTGGATTGCTCCAGCAATCCCGGACGCTCCGGCGAACCGGCTCGGACTGGCGCAGTGGCTCGTGCAGCCGCGTCATCCGCTGACGGCTCGCGTGACGGTCAATCGATTCTGGCAGCAGTTATTTGGAACGGGGCTCGTCAAGACGTCCGAGGACTTCGGGGTTCAGGGAGAACAGCCTTCGCATCCGGAGCTTCTCGACTGGCTGGCGATGGACTTTGTCGATTCGGGTTGGGACGTGAAACGTCTTCTGAAACAGATTGTCATGTCTGCAACGTATCAGCAGTCTTCGCGAGTTGCCTCAGGCAAGCTGGCGGTTGATCCGGAAAACCGACTGCTGGCGAGAGGCCCTCGTTTTCGGCTTGATGCGGAAGTCATTCGCGACCAGGCACTCGCTGTGAGCGGCCTCCTGATCGATCGAATTGGCGGAAAAAGTGTCAAGCCTTACCAGCCGGCCGGACTGTGGAAGCCGGTTGGATTCGGCGGAAGCAACACGTCAGTTTTCGTGCAGGACAGTGGCGACAAGCTGTTTCGACGCAGCATGTACACATTCTGGAAACGCACCGTGCCGCCTCCTTCGATGTCGACATTCGACGCGCCGGACCGCGAAACCTGCGAGGTCCGGCGAGCTCGAACCAACACCCCGCTTCAGGCACTCGTCCTGATGAACGATGTGCAGTTCGTCGAGGCGGCTCGAAAGTTTGCCGAACGAGTCATTCTCGAAGGCGGAAGCGACGTCGATCAGCGAATGTCCTTCGCCTTCCGGTCGGTGCTGACGCGCCTGCCCAGCGATGCGGAGCGGCAATCGCTGACAAGACTGTTCCATGACATTCTGAGTGAGTTCAAGACGAGTCCGGAGTCGGCAACGCAACTGCTTTCCGCTGGCGAGTCACCTCGCAACGACAAGCTGGATGCCAGCGAACTGGCCGCCTGGACGATGGTGACTCACCTGCTGCTGAACCTGAGCGAGACCGTCACGAAGGAATAGGGCCGGTTCCTACCGGCCGCACACAACAACCGCGAATACATAAATTTGTTTGGCCGGTAGAACCGGCCCTGTGCAGGAGCTCCCATGGACCCGTTCCGAGAAGCAGAACTCGTTGAAACCCGCAGGCACTTCTTTGGCCGCACGGCGACCGGAATCGGAACCGCCGCGCTGGCGTCGCTCGTCAATCCGGATCTCTTCGGTGCGAACCCAAACGGTACGGATCAGGCGACGCGACGGGTGCCGGGAGTTCCGCACTTCGTTCCGAAGGCGAAGCGGGTGATTTACCTCTTTATGTCCGGTGCTCCCTCTCAACTGGACATGTGGGATTACAAGCCGCAGCTCAACGAGTGGTTCGACAAGGACCTGCCAGACTCGGTCCGCAACGGCCAGCGGATCACGACGATGACCTCGGGGCAGAATCGATTTCCGATCGCGCCTTCTCTCTTTAAATTCAATCAGCACGGTTCCAACGGAGCGTGGGTCAGCGAGCTCCTGCCTCACACCGCCAGAATGGTCGACGACCTGGCCGTGATTAGATCCGTCAATACGGAAGCCATCAATCACGACCCGGCGATCACTTACATTCAGACCGGCAGTCAGGTTCCTGGGCGGCCCAGTACCGGCGCGTGGATGTCGTACGGGCTGGGCAGCATGAATCAGAATCTTCCGGCGTTCGTCGTGCTTCACTCGACGGTCAATGGAGGCTTCGGCGGCCAGGCACTCTATTCGCGATTGTGGGGAGCGGGTTTCCTGTCGACCCGCCATCAGGGAGTCAGCCTTCGATCCACCGGCGATCCTGTTCTGTACCTGTCGAATCCAACGGGCATGTCGGCAGCGATGCGGCGGCGGATGCTGGACGAGCTCAGTGTGTTAAACGCGCAGCGATTCAACGAAGTGGGCGACCCGGAAATTCAGTCGAGGATCGCTCAGTACGAAATGGCGTATCGCATGCAGTCGTCCGTGCCGGAACTGACGGACATTTCCGGTGAGTCGAAAGCGACGCTCGAAATGTACGGTCCGGAAGTCACGAAGCCCGGCACGTTCGCGGCGAACTGCCTTCTCGCAAGACGGATGGCCGAGCGGGGCGTGCGGTTCACGCAGGTC
Organism: Planctomycetota bacterium; assembly: GCA_027623235.1. Taxonomy (GTDB): domain Bacteria; phylum Planctomycetota; class Planctomycetia; order Planctomycetales; family Planctomycetaceae; genus JAQBVJ01. The sequence continues at coordinate 10,429 of JAQBVJ010000021.1, read as the reverse complement.
TTCATTCGCCAGTGGGATCAGCATGGCAACCTGCCGAACGACATTCGCCGGCAGTGCGGCATCATCGATCAACCGTGCTACGCGCTGGTTCAGGACCTCAAGCAGCGAGGCCTGCTCGAAGACACGCTTGTGATCTGGGGCGGCGAGTTCGGCCGGACCGTCTACTGCCAGGGCGGGCTGACAAAGGAGAACTACGGCCGGGACCACCATCCGCGATGCTATACCAAGTGGATGGCCGGAGCCGGAATCAGGGGCGGCACGGTTTACGGCGAGACCGACGACTTCAGCTACAACGTCGTCAAAGATCCGGTTCACATCCACGATCTGAACGCGACGATTCTGCACCAGCTCGGGATCGACCACGAGCGGCTGACGTATCGCCACCAGGGCCGCGATTTCCGACTGACGGACGTCCACGGAAACGTCGTGAGCGGAATTCTTTCCTGAACGAAGCCCTCCCCGACTGTGCTGGCGGAATGGGATGCCGGACTCTCGCAACAGACTTGCGCGAACACCGCCTTGCGCGAACACCGCCTTGCGCGAACACCGCCTGACAGGCCGCTGGCGCCGTCGGCCCAGCCTGGTTGAACGTTTTTTCTGGCCGGTCCATTGGCAAAGACCTGACTCGCTCTACACTCGCCGCCTTCAACAAGTTACTCAAGCGGGGAGATCGCCAGATGGCAAAAGATAAGCAGGCCAAAAAGAAGGAACGGGAGCGGCGGGTCGCTCAGAAAAAACTTGCCGTTGCGGCTCAGAAACGCGAACAGGAGACACCAGCGAAGAAGGAACTCCCGAAGACGTTTCCCGGCAAAGCAAAGCTCATGACGTCAGCGGTCCCGAAAGCGGACTACGTTCCGGTCGCAAAGAAGAACTCCGTAGCTCAGCGACGAAGTGGCGGCGGCTAGGCGATCGCTTTTCTTCGGGTTTCTCCGTCTAACAGCCGTCGGCATCACTCGATTCCGGCATGCCGGGCGGCACCGGGAGGCTCGCCGCCCAGTACACAGCGTTTCGCAGCAGCTGCTGAAAGTTCCGAACGCGGAAATCCTGACGATGTCCGAGCGACGTGTAGAACACGCGGCCGCCGTTTGGTCGCTGGTGAGTCCACGCGACCGGCTCGGACTGTTCGACGCCCTCGGCACGACCAAGCAGCAGCGGCGCGGCGGTGTCGACCAGTGGACCGGTCTTGTACAGCGAGGCCGAAACTGAAAATTCTTCGGCACGAATCCCGTTGAGAATGGAGTTCTTCTCGACTCCTTCTGCAAAGCGAACCCGGACTCCGGTCGTGTTGCCGTGATCTCCGTTGTAGTTTCCGCCGAGGATTTCGCGATCGAATTCCGACCACTCGACAAGGCCAGGTTCCGGCTCGCCCTTGCTCAATGAAAACGCGTGACTCGTCGTTCGAATGGCGACCAGCGGTTTGCCCGCAGCGATGAATCGGCGAAAGACTTCAAGCTGCTTTGCCGGGAGCGTCCGTCGTCGAATCGACCAGATGGCAAGGTCCGCCTCGTCGAGGATCTCGATGCCAGGAATGTCATTCCGGTTTCCTGCGTTCGCGGTGACGCAGCTGATTTTGAAGTCGCCTCCGAGATGCTTCAGAGCAAACGGCGGGAGCGTCTCAGACGTCCCGTACCCTTCTTCCGCCATGACGATGACAACGTGCTTTCGCTTGTCTCCGGGAAACCGGAACGGCCCTTGATCCAGGATGTCGGCACTGGTGATCGTCGGGCACCAGAATTTCTCAATATGCTCAAACACGAGATCGTTGCCGGTGAAGTGGTTGACGAACGGCTCGTCGCGCGGGTTGTACATCGTGTCGGTCATGTCCCTCATCAGGACCACGTTCTGGCCCTGGTAAATCAACTGGCGGATTCCGAATGGCCGGCCAAGCACACACATATTTGTGTGTACCCCCATGATGATGATGTTCTTAATGCCGCGCTGTTTCATCAGGTAAAAGGCTTCGGCGCTGTCGGTGATCGCGTCTCCGTCGGCGATCTCCAGAGTGTCGATCTGCCGCTTGAAGTACCGAACGGCGGGCCGAATAGCGCCGTCGTCGTCACATGGCTGGCCAATCGTGACCGGCATCTGCGATTCAAGTTTCTCGTCGAGATGGCACCATCCCTGCAGCGGGATCGACGTTTCAACTTTCGGAGCCTGCTGTGCGAGCTTTCTCTGCGGCGTGTCCTGGTACTGATCCATGCAGCCGCTGGGCGAATGAATAATGAGCACTCCCTGCTCTCGCGCTTTCCTGATGACTTCGTTCATCCGCGGCGCCATCTCGGCCACCCGCCGAGCCGCGTTGCGACAGTAGTGGTCGTTCCACATGTCGCAGATGACGATCGCCGTTTCATCGGCCTTCCAGGCGGCAGGCTTCGTCACCGCGCGAAAACGACCGCTGTCCGGTTCGACTTCAGCACGTGATCGGAGATGAAGGCTCAGCGTCGGTCCGTCAGCGAGTGCCACGGCGCTGAACATCAGCAGCAACCACATCGTCAGGACTGCCGGACAGAGAACTCGCACAACGCGTTGCGTAACCAGACTTGCCATCGGTCGTCCTCGCTGTTTGAAAAGCACTTTCGACACAGACCAGATTTGAAGAAACATACCGTCGTCGTGAAAAATCTACACTCAGTCGACAGTTACGCGACAGCGATGCGCAGGAATGAGGAGTGGTGGCTTTCAGGCGGAACGGTCGGCCGCGAGAATCGCCGGCAGCTCCGCGAGGTTCAGGTTGCCTCCGGAGAGGACTCCCACGACGTTCTGCCCGGCGAAGCGATGCCGCTCCCGATATGCCGCGGCGAAGGCTGCGGCTCCGGCTCCTTCAGCGAGGTTGTGGGTGCGTTCCAGGAGCCAGTAGACGGCGCGACGCAGGTCGTCATCACTCACCAGGATCACGTCGTCGAGCAGTTCGTTGAGGATGTTTAAAGTCATCTCCGCCGGGACTCGCGTCGCAATTCCCTCGGCCCATGTGGAACAGGTTTCCGTCGTTTCGAGTTGGCCATTCTTCCACGACAGCGCGACAGCCGGAGCACTTTCTGATTGAACGCCGATGATTTTTGTCTTCGGTCGAAGTGCTTTTGCGACGATGCATGTGCTGGCCAGTCCGCTGCCCAGACCGATCGGCACCAGGATCACATCGGGGTCGGGCAGGTCGTCAAAAATCTCGCAGGCCATCGTCCCGACGCCAGCGATCAGCTGCGGCTCGTTGGCTGAGTGGACATAGCGCATGCCCGTTTGGGCCATCTCAGTTTCGACGAACGCCCGCGCCTCGTCGAAGTCTGCTCCCTGGTGAATCAGCTTCGCGCCGAGCCGTTTGATGGACTCACACTTGCCGGGATTCGTTCCGACCGGGACGACGATTGTGCATTCGACTCCGAACCGTTTCGCGGCGAAGGCGAGCGATTGTCCGTGATTCCCCGTCGAGCAGCCCAGGATTCCGGCCGCCCGCTCCGCGTCGCTCAATTGCGAGACAAGGTTGATGCCGCCACGGATTTTGAAGGCTCCCACCGGCTGGTGGTTCTCGTGCTTGACGAAGTAGCGACAGCCGACGAGCTCGGACAGACCCGGCCATTCGAACAGCGGCGTCGGCCTCAAAACGTCTCTGACACGAGGAAGGGCGTCCTGAACATCTTCGTATGAAACGGCAAGCTGCGGCATCATGAGTCCTGCGTCGGGCGAAATCGAAGTGTCTCCATCGACACAGAATAGCAGCCGCGGTTCATTTCGGCCGTCGAGCCAGCTGACCGTTGAGCTTTGATCTGCCGGCAGAATGTGACGAAGGCGGCAGCGCCACATCCAAACGAAGACTCACACAAAGGCACGAAGACACAAAGAACGGAATGGAAACCTTTGTGACTTCCTGCCTTTGTGTGAGACTTGAAAGCGAGCAGGCGTGATGAATGAAGAATCTGAACACGCTGATTGCACCTGTCTGGAGCGTACATCGGTTCTGCCGATTAAACCGGCGGGTGTTGAATCTCCCGCTTCATTCGCGTTTCAGACCTCACTCTGACCGGCGGCGAGGCGGCGACCGGTTCGAAGTCTCAGAATATGTTTTCAGTAGTTCGTCAGTGAGTTTTCCGCCGCAAGGGGAGTTTTCCTCCGCAAGGGCCGGTTTGCGGGCCGAATCCTTTTCGCCGCCGACCGACCTCTTTCAACGTAAACTTGCGGCTGGTAGGCTTTTCAGTCGGCTGGCCGAAACCGGCGTGACGCTCCGGGGTTCAAACTGTCGGGCGGGCAGACGTCAATCAGGAATGAGTGAATGGACTTTCGCGTTTCCGACACACTGAATTCCGGCGAGCCGCTTGCGACCGACGATTCCGTCGATGTCGAATTCGCTGAGTTCACGGGAAGCCTGGACGATCCCGCGGCGTCAGCACAGAACGACATCCCTCAAATCGACACCGAACCCCAAGCACAGTCTTCGGCGGCACGTTCGGAGCTCGCGACGTCAGAACCGCCTGCGTGGTTTCGCAGTGTCCGCAAGATTCGCGTTGGCGATGCCGGAGCTCAATTCCGGCTGACAATTCAAAACGGCGAGGTGACCGCCGACGTTTCTTCGGTCGAGAAGAAATCGCTCACCTTCACAAGGCCGGATGGAAAGAAGCTGGAACGCGACGCGCGGTTTTACACCGACGGGACGGACGGAATCATTGCCTACACAACGGTCAAAGGTGACCTCGACACAGAAGGCGACTGGAGCGTCCAGGCGTTCGTCGACTTTGGCAACTCGCAGTTCGATTCCGAAGTGCACTCCTTTGTCGTCCACGAGCCGGCACCGACTGCCCCGCCGGTCCCTATCCCTGCAGACGCACCCAGAAAAATGGGACGCAGCGAAGCCATTCGCGAGGAACGGCGGCGGCGGAAACAGGCCGCGATCGATCTGGGGCTCAAGGACGCCGACTCAGAAGACGAACCGAAAAACTGGCGGGAGCAGTTGTGGCGATGGCTCATCAGTGAAGGAGCCCGCAGCCTCGTCACATCCCTGGCGTTTCACATCCTGCTTTTGATCTGCCCGTCGCTGATCATCCTGACGCAGGTCGGAGAAAACCAGGCAATCTCCATGATCATGGGCGACGAAAACGCGATGCCCGATCCGTTTCAGGAAGTCGACCTCTCATTCGAGACAACTGGCGGTGAAGTCGCAACGGCACCTCAGCTCCAGAAAATCGAACGCGAGTCGGCGGAGTCGGTCCTGCAGAACGATCTCGATAAGTTGCTTAACGTCACGGGAACGGGTGAGGGAACAGGTGGCGGCGAAGGGTTCGGACTGGCCTTCAAGATGCCCACCAGCGGTCAAGCCGTCACCAAAGGCAGCTTCACTGCCTGGACAGTTCCGAAAGATCCCCGGCCAGGCCAGGACTACAAGATTGTGATTCAGATTCAAGTGCCGGAAACGGTCACGCGGTATCGGCTTTCCGATCTGACGGGGCGAGTCATCGGCACGGACAAATACACGCTCGACATCCCGTACGAAATCCAGTTCAACCGCTACGGAACTCGGATTCAGAAGACGCAATCGGGCGAACTCGAATTCGTCCGAAAAGGTGACTTTGCCCGAGTGGTCGACAACCAGGTGCAGGTCATCGTGAATGTCGAGGGAGCCAAGCAGCTCGTGCAGGACACGATCGAAGTCAAATCACGCATGCTCAAAGAAGAGCAGAAGCTCGAAATCGTGTTCTGAGACGACGCCCGAAGCGAAAGGGCAGCCCTGCTGGCAACGTCAGGCACCTCGTTACGAATCGTTGACGACATCGCAGTTTGCCTTGCGGTCGATTCGCCGCATCAGCCCTTTCAGCACCTTGCCCGGGCCGATTTCGTAAAACTGCTCGACTCCTTCTGCCAGCATGAAGCGGACGGATTTCTCCCACAGAACCGGATTTTGAACCTGTTCGACCAGCAGTGAGCGAATCTCGTCCGGGTCGCTGTGAATCGCCGCGTCAACGTTCGAAACGACGGGAATTCGCGGCGATCTGATCTCGACGGAGGCCAGGACCTCGGTGAGGCCTGCGACGGCTGGCTGCATGATCTCCGTGTGGAACGCTCCTGCGACTGACAGCGGGATCGGTTTCCCACCCGCCGCTTCGATGAGAGTGGCCGCTGTCTCACAGGCGGCTTTCTCGCCTGACAAAACGGTGTTTCCTGGGCACAGATAATTCGCAATCCAGATGCGACCCGACTCGTTCGTCTTCGCCACGACCTCGTTGACTTTTTCCTCATCGAGCAACAACGCGCTGACCATACTTGAATCCGCCTGGTCGGCCGCAGCCTGCATCGCCTCGCCTCGTTTGCGAACGACGCGCAGGCCATCTTCAAACGACATGGCTCCGGCAAATGTGAGTGCCGTGTACTCGCCGAGACTCAGGCCAGCGGCGATCGCGCAGTTTTCCACGGCGTCCGGATTCTCTGCCTTCAGTTTTTCCAGCGCGGCAAAGCTGCAGACAAACAGAGCGGGCTGGCTGATGTCCGTCTGGTCAAGCTTTTCCTGCGGCCCCTCGAAGCAAAGCTCTGCCAGGTCGAAGCCGAGGACTTCGTTCGCTTTTTCAAAGAGTGCTTTCGCGGCGGGGAAATCAGCAGCCAGCTGCTTGCCCATCCCAACGTGCTGAGCTCCCTGGCCAGGAAAAAGGAATGCTGTTTTCGACATGGTGTTTCCTCAAAAAAAAGGCCCGACGTGTGTGAACACCGGGCTGTTGAGTGCTCGAATGCTCCGGCGACGTCAGACTGCGTCCGCGACTGCGGATTCGGCAAGCTGGGAGACAATCTGACTGTTGATGTTTCGCTTCTGGTGCTGCAGGGAAACTCTCAACGCATTCTGGATCGAGCGGCTGTCACTGGATCCGTGGCAGATGATGCAGACTCCGTCGATTCCCAGCAGCGGTGCCCCCCCGTGTTCACTGTATTGGAAACTGCGACCAACTTCTTTGAACGCGTTGAGGGCGTTTTCCTGCTGGCTGGCGTCGAGTCGACTGACGACGGCCGGCGTGACCGCTTTGAACATGAAATCGGCCATACCCTCGCTGACCTTCAGCACAACGTTTCCAACGAAACCCTCACAAATCAAGACGTCGGCTTCGCCCTGGTACAGGCCGCGTCCTTCAATATTGCCGACGTAGCGATCCTTCAACTGGCTTCTCTGGAGCATTGAGTGGGTTTCGCGGTACAGGTCGTTGCCCTTGCCATCCTCGCTGCCGATGTTCATCAGACCGATCTTCGGATTCTCAATCCCGAAAATCTCCTGGGCATAAATCGCCCCCATGACACCGTACTGATAAAGGTGCTCGGCACGCGCAGCCGGATTGGCTCCGACATCAACCAGAATGGCTCGCCCTTTGAGTGTTGGCAAAGCGACCGCAATTCCTGGTCGTTTTACTCCCTTAAGAAACAGGCGAGTCCTCAGACCGGATGCGACAACGGCTCCCGTGTTTCCTGCGCTGACAATGGCGTCGACATTTTTTTCGGCCATCAGCCGCCAGCAGACTGCAATCGAGCTTTTCGGCTTTTTACGCAAAGCGTCAGTCGGCTTTTCGTGCATCTCGACGACGCCTTCGGACTCCTCAATCGAAAGTCGATCGGAGGACAGTCCAGCGGCAGACAGCGCGTTTTCGAGTACTGGGCGATCACCGACCAGGACAACCTCAAGATCAGGGTTGTTGGCGAGCGCATCCACCGCTCCCTGTAGATTCGGCCCTGGGGCGAGGTCCCCACCCATCGCATCGAGAGCGATTCGCATTTAGTCTTCGATCTCGATCATCGGTCGACCCATGTAGTGGCCGCACGACGGGCAGACAACGTGAGTCGGAATCCGACTGCCACAGGTTGAGCACTTGCCCAGCTCGATGGTCTTCAGATTCCACTGGGCTCGACGCATTTTCTTGCGGGAGCGGGATTTTCTTCTCTTGGGAACGGCCATGGTGACCTCGACGTATCCTGCTTGAGATAAAAGCGTTATGGCAATCCGGACGCGCGGTCCGGGAGCACGGTCTGCAAATCGAAGCGGGAATCGTACGGGAAGACGAAAAAGCGTTCAACCTATCGAGTTAGGACTTTTGCGTTGGCGGTCCGCTCTCTGCAAACTCGACGGTGAAATCAACCCGGAACACCGAGCTCTCAGACAGCCCGGAGGACCTGGACGGATACAATGCGCCCGGATCCTCACGAATTCATCTGGCAAAGTCGCTACGAGCCGACTCGATTGCCAATCCAGATCTTTCAATCTGCCCGCCGAAACTGAAACCGACACATTCAGGTGGTATGCTTGCCCGCGCACTCTTTCCAATCTACCCGATCCACTGAGTTTGACACCTCGATGGCCTGAGAATCCGGAAACGACCGATGGCAGAACGACTTCAAGGAATTTTCACACCGAACCTCGTCCCGATGACCTCTGCCGGGGAAATCAACGAGGGCGAGCTTCGCAGATACGTCGACTGGCTCATCGAGCGCGGTGTACACGGTCTCTACCCGAACGGGTCGACCGGCGAGTTCACTCGGTACACCGTCGAGGAACGCCGCCGGATCGTCGAGATCATCGCCGATCAGACTGCCGGCCGAGTCCCGATTCTCGCCGGAGCCGCCGAAGCGAACGTCAAAGAAACGCTCCGGGCCTGCGAGTACTACCACAGCCTGGGTTGCCGGGCCGTCGCCATCGTCGCTCCGTTTTACTACAAGCTGAGCCCCGATTCGGTTTACGCGTACTTCCGCGAGATCGGCAACAACACGCCGATCGACGTGACGCTGTACAACATCCCGATGTTCGCCAGCCCGATCGACGTGCCGACGATTCAGCGGCTGTCCGAAGAGTGCGACAAGATCGTCGCGATCAAAGACTCCTCGGGAGACATCCCGAACATGATCCGCATGATGCAGGCCGTCCGGCCAAACCGCCCGGACTTCTCGTTCATGACCGGCTGGGACGCGGCACTGATGCCGATGATACTGGTCGGAGCCGACGGCGGAACGAATGCCAGCTCGGGAGTCGTCCCGGAACTCACCCGCAAGCTCTACGACCTCACGAAAAGTCTGCAGATCGACGAGGCCCGCGCGATTCAGTACGACCTCGTCAAACTGTTCGACGCGATGCTGTACTCTGCCGAATTCCCGGACGGCTTCCGAGCCGCCGTGGACCTGCGCGGCTTCAACATGGGCCGAGGCCGCCAGCCTCAGTCAGACCACCAGCGCACCGGTCTGGAATATCTGAGCGCGACTTTGCAATGCATGCTCGCCTCTCACGGCTTCACCGACGAACCCGTCGGAGGCTGCCCCGTCGGCGAGGCTCCCTCCGTCGACGCAGGTGAGGTCAGCAGGATCGTCCAGTCCGTCCTGAGCGAAATGAAACAACGCGGCATGGCCTGAGCAGGGGTGTGCTGTCATGCGGACCATCGAAGTCCAAAGTTTTATTGCGTCGGGACAGCCGACGTGTCGTGGGTAGACGATTCGGAAATCATGCGTTCTGACGTGCAGGTTTCGGGGAGGTCTGCCTACATTTCGCCATGGACTCTAAGAATCGACGACTGCGGAGACTGCTGGCGCAACCGGACATCATTCCGTCGTTCGCTCCTCACGACGTTTTTACGGCACGCGTGCTGGATGATGTCGGTATCGAGCTGCTTTTTCTGGGCGGGTTTGGAGTCTCGGCGAGCGTGCTCGGGCTGCCGGATGTCGGGCTCACCACGCTCTCGGAAATGACTGAGGCCGTGCGTCGGATGACGGATCGGATTTCGGTACCGCTGATCGCGGACGGAGATACCGGACACGGAAATTTGAATAACGTCGCCCGGACCGTGCGCGAGTTTGAACGCGCGGGAGCGTCGGGGATGCTGCTGGAGGATCAGGTCTCGCCGAAACGCTGCGGACACTTTGCCGGCAAAGACGTTGTTTCTGCTGAGGAAATGCTCGGCCGGCTGCGGGCGGCACTCGACGCGCGCGACGATCCGGAGTTTGTGATCATCGCCCGCACTGATGCGCGGGCCGTCGAGGGGTTTGACGCCGCTGTCGAGCGGGCCAACCGGTACGGTGAAGCGGGGGCCGATGTCTGCTTTGTCGAGGCACCGCAGTCCCGGGATGAGCTGCAGCAGTTGCCGAAGCTCATTCCGTTTCCTCAGCTCGCCAACATGCTGCCGGGCGGTGTGACTCCGATTCTCTCCGCCACCGAGCTGCAGGAAATCGGCTTCCGAATCGTCGTTGATCCAGTGGGCACGCTCGCCGCGACGGCTCATGTGGTGCGGCAGTTGGGGGAAGCGATGCTCACCGAAGGACGAGTGGACCATCTGGCCGGAAAGATGTCGAGTTTCGACGAGGTCAAGCGGATTCTCGGGCTCGATAAGTTTCTTCGTTAGAGCCCGTTGAAAAAGGTGTCTGACCCGAATGGCACTGCCGGGGATTTTTGCAGAGATCAGCGCAGCAGCGAACCTCGCAGGCATGGCTGCGTTTG
>JAQBVJ010000251.1 GCA_027623235.1 Planctomycetota bacterium | reverse complement strand
GACTCCAGAGTCAGACTCGGCGAGCAGCTTGCCATTGACGTAAATCGCGTAGCCTTCGCCGGAATTCACATGAGCCGCGCCGCCCAGCACGATGCGGTAACGGTGCCCGCTCTTCAGTGGTGGCAACTCGACTGTGCCGCGAATCAGCAGGACTTCCTTCTCCCACAACGTCTTTGGCTTCTCGCCGCACCGGCAGAAGGGAGCCGTGCAGGATTCCGTCACGGGTGCGAGTTTTCCATCCAACTGCCCGAACGGTTGCTGCCCCGTCTTCCAACCGGCTTTGGCCGTGTCAAAGTCGCGAGCGAACCATGTCGCCATGCCCTCAGGGTACGTGACCTTGCGGTAGCGTTTGCCCTTCTCGATCGGCAGTGTCTCCAGTGGGTCAAAGCTGTGGTTGCTCCACGGCACCTGATCGAGGTTCGGGCCAAAGGAGTGCCAGTCGTATTCGTCGATCCCGGCTGCCCGGTAACAGTTGAGGAGCCCGTACATCGCGCCGCGCAGGAACTGATTCGCGCGCTGCGGTCGCTCGCCGGCCGCCTCCTCCTGCAGAGATTTGCTGTATCGCGGGCTGGTGGCATAAGACGCCGCAATGCCGTCGAGAATGATGGGCCTCAGTGTTCGCTGCGCTGCGGCCTTTTCTTTTTCTGAAGGCTCACCGGTTGTTGGCCCGGCAGCCCGCTTGGGCCGCGATGTCTGTGGCAGCGGTTCCGCTTTGCCGCCGAGCAATCCGACCATTGCTCGACCGAGGGCATCGCCGATCAGCAGGTAGGTCTCGGCATTGCGGTTGTAGTGGTAGTCCTGGTTCGTCGGCGACTCATCGACTTCACGCCAGAAGTCGCGGGTGTCAACCGAGGCCACGTTTCCTGCGTACTCGGGATGCTGCTTCGCATCGCCGACAGCCAGTTGCGCCTTCACGATCCGCAGGAATTTGTCCTGCATGTTGTGTCCGCCGAACCCGATCGTCGCGACCACCGCCGGCAGCCTGGGAGTTTTGAATTCCGTGCGGACATCGTTGATCAGGTTCACCAGGTGCTTTTCATATTCGGCGATCGTGGTCTCGGCAAAGCTGTCCTTGTGACCCTGAAACCAGACGAAGCCGGCGATCGCGTAGCCCTGTCCCTGATAACCAGGAACGACTTTGTCGATGTTGTCGAGCGTTTTACGAACGCCTTCAACCATCAGCCTGTACTCGGCGGATTCGAACTCGTTGTTCGGGTCGGTCCGGCCGCTCGACGGCGGACGAAAATCAAAACCGAGCGAACGATTTCCCTGCGCCGTTTTGATCAACAGCACCTGCTCGTCGTGAAAGTTACCGAGCACGTGCCCGAAGCCGAGTTCCGGTCCGATGGACTTTCCGTTCGAGGTAGCACTCAGTGGCGAGCCCTTGCCGCCGTCCGCCAGCCTGACCTCCTGGAAATAGACGTCATTGCGAACCGTCCAGTTGCCGTCCTCATCCACAAGCCACGGAAACTTTCCTTCTCGCTTCACGACCGCTTCAAGGTCACCGTTGCCCAGCAGGTCGGTTTTCTGCATCCAGAATCGCGGCGGTTCGCCTTCAAACCCGGTGATTCGGAACGCGTAGCGCGTGTCCGGTTTGAGTGTGACGTCCTGCTTAACCGGCTCGCCACCCGGTTCGCGGCGGTAGACCTCTTTTCCGTCGAGTTCCAATCGGCAGTAGGAACTCTCACCAAATCCGCAGTGCAGTTGATAGATGCCGTGTTGCGGGACTTCAAATTGTCCGTCCGCAACTGGATCGTCAGTCGGCGTGCCATCCTGTTTGAAAATTGTCAGTGGCGAGGCTTTGTAGTGACCGACCTGATAAATCTGAAACGATTGATCGGGAACAGCGGGATCGGAACTCAGATAGACTCCGTCATAGACATTCTTTGCCCCTTGAATGTCGCCCATCCCGACCATGTTGGACTGGCCAGCGAGGATGTAGACCTTGACCGGTTTCGTGGTGCTGCCTGGTTTGCCATCCGGGACGGGCAACTGTGCGGGCACATCCGCAGCGAGACCAGCGACACTCAACAAGAGTGCCACTGCGAAAGCTGAAACCGTTTTCATCGTGAGCCCTGTCGTTCGTCCAGGTGATGCCACAAATACTGACACGAACAGTCCACCGGACTGACATTCCATTTGTCGTATTTTTACTTCACTGGTGTGAGCGTGAAGTCCTTGATGGCCAGCCCGTACTGCGGCGGCTGGTCTCGCCAGAACCGCAGCGTGTTCTCGCCCTCATTGAGCGTGACCGTGACCGGCGCGGATTCCTGCCAGTTCCCGACGGTGAAGGGCATCTCCATGACGATCTCGGAACTGGCGTCATTCACAGACACCTTGACTCGCTGATCGTAATTGGCGGTGACCACCTGCGCCGTTAACGAGTACGTGCCCGATCGAGGGGCGGTGACCTTGTACTCGAAGCGGGAACTCGTGCCCTGGCTGGGTCCGGTCGGGTCTTCCTTCGGACTGATCGAGTAGTAGTTGCGGGCGTACGTGTCCGAGATTCGCTCGCAGACGTTGCCGTAGATGTCGTAGAGCCCCCACGGATTGGGCTTCTTCTGACCGACCGGATGCGACTTCGCACCCGCGTTGTCCTTGAACCAGGCA
>JAQBVJ010000144.1 GCA_027623235.1 Planctomycetota bacterium | reverse complement strand
GACTCGCCCGGTTTGGACTCACCCGGCTTGGACTCACCCGGCTTGGACTCGCCCGGCTTGGACTCGCCCGGCTTGGACTCGCCCGGTTTGGACTCGCCCGGCTTGGACTCGCCCGGTTTGGACTCGCCCGGTTTGGACTCGTCCGGTTTTGCTTCTTCGGTGCCGGACTCGCGTTGCTGTTTTTCCTGCTCATCTTTCAGGATTTGCCGGAGGGCTTCCGCGTCATCGCGACCGTCGTTGCTGAGTTTCTGATCCGGCTGAGTTTCCGACTTCGAGCCGGTTTTCTGCGTCCCTTCGGTTCCGTCTGAACCGGTTTCTTCGGCGCCTTCTCCCGTTTCCGGTTTTTCACCTGGCCTGGATTCCGAGCCGGGATCCGACTCACCGCCTTCTTTTTTCTCGCCGGTCTTTCCGCCTTCTCCGCCTTCGGATTTCTCACCGCCTTCGGATTTCTCTCCTGGCTTTTTTTCATCCTTCGGCTTTGATTCTGGATCGGTGCTTTTCTCGGCGGGCTTCTCGTTGCCGTCGTTTCGTGGCTCGGGTTCGTCAGGAGATCCTTCTTTCGGATTTTCAGGTTGGCCCGTTCCCGCGTCGCCCTGATTGTTCGCGTCGGCTGCTTTTTCCAGCTGGTCTTTAATCTGTTCTTTCTCCGTTTCGGCTGCCTGTTCTGCTTCCTGCGGAGTCACCGGTTCTTCGATGTTGAGTTCCTGTTCGAGAGTGCGAACTCGATTCGCGCCGAGCTGGATGCCGGTCTGTGAGAAGTCGACGAAACGATTGTCCTGAGCCTCGATCAAATACGTGATCGTCTCGCCCGGCTGCACGCGCAGGTTCTCGACCTTCAGCTCAAACATTCTCTCGACGCCCTTGTCGTTCCCCTCGTAAATCATCTGGAACGGCAGTGACTCGATGCCGCGTTTGAGGATCAGCTTGACCTGCGAAAGCCGGAAGTCGGGATCATTCGATCGGACGAGCATCGGCACAATCGCGTTTGATGCGACCGTGCGATCGGCAGTCGGGGACACGAGCGTCAGTTCCGGCAGCTGATCAGCGGTAATCGCGATCGGGTGAACGGCGGGTGACGGTTCGGTCGCACCGGATTCGGTTCGACACCAGAAGCGGTAAAACTTTGGGAACTTTTTCTTGTCGCGAAGCTGTGGCTGAAACTCGAATGAAATCGATTTCGAATCCGATCCGAGAATCACCATCGCCTCTTCAGACTTGCCCTCAAAGAGCTCTGAATCCGAAAACTGAATTTTTGCCAGCTTCACTGGCATGTTCGCCTTCGCTTCGATGCGAATTTTTGTCCCTTCGAGAGTCTCGATGGCTCCCCCGTTTGATGTCTGCCGTTTCAGTCCTGTGTAAGCTGGAAAGTCGTACTGAACCGATCCAACACTGACCGATGGCGGCTGATTGACGGTGATGTGAAACAAGTCGCTCTTCGCGTCGCCCGCCTCAACCCAGTAGTCAACACCCTGAAGCAGTCCTTCGCCGTTCTCGCCGTTCAAGACGCACCGGTACTGCTTGAGGCCTTCATCCGTCTGCCGCATCGGCACGGGTTCTTTCACGAAGGAGCGATCGTCCGTCGTGTAGTAGAGCGTGATTTCCTTTGGGATCTCGCCGGTGAGATCGACGGTGACCTCAACGATTTCCCGCGCGAAGGCTTCCGCATCACCCGGTTCGATCGAGAGAAACTGTGTCTGCGTCGCAACCTGCACCGACGAAGCCGGCAGAAGAGCTCGCCAGATCGACGGGCCGACTCTCTTGGGAGACAGCACGGTGTAAAGACAGAACGCGACGACAACCACCAGCAGCGCATAGCAAAGTCGAAGCAACGGCTGCCGGTCGACTGCCTCATCGACTTCGACATGAGACAGCGTCACCGCCGCCTGTTTTTCCAGAGACGTCATGATCTCGGGAGCCACTTCGCGGTTGGCAGCTTTCAGGTCGACATAGTTCAGCAGCGTGCTGTTGAATTCGGGCGAGGCATTTTCAATCGCCTTCGCCGCGTAAAGCTGATTGACGCTCTTCAGCCAGGGCATCACGACTTTCCAGCCGATCCAGGCGAGTGTCCCGACCAGCAGCAGCGACAACAGACCGACCCGCCACAAATACCCGAAGCCGCCAGGCACGACCCAGTGGTCAAGCACGACAAACACCAGCAGATACGTCACCACGGCGACGGCCACGCCACAGGCCGCCGTGAAGATGTCCGTCGAGCGGATCCCCTGGCGGGTCTTCTGCAGCTGAAACCGGATGTACTCGTCAAACTCGGCGTACGCTTTTTTCTGCTTCGTGCGTCGAGTCCGCGTTTGTGTCTGATCAGCCATGTGAAGTCCTCAGAACGGTCACTCAGGCTTGAAGTGGAAGTCGAGTGCAGGGAGCAATCCGCTCGCAATCGTAGCACAGCCCGTGACCCGATTGGCAGGATTGTGCCGCCGAATCCAATTACGCGGAAGGTCGCCGTGAGGAAAATCAGCCAGGGTGAGCGAAGACTCCTGTCATGTCGACAGGATGTTGCGGCCGCCTCAACCCAGCTCGACATGCGAGGGCGAATTGGGCGAATCCATGCGTCACATCCTTTACGAATGACACGCCCGGCGAAGGCGGTCGTTCAGAGCCCGGCCGAGGCCCACTTCGGAAAACGGCCAGGCGACGATCTGGTCCAGATCTCCCGCGTCGAGTCGACGCAGCGCGGCAAAAAACTCCGCGGCCGCGGTCGTGAGGTCGCCGTTCGGGGCGAGGATTTCCTCGTGAGCAAACGCAGACCCGGCATCGACCCCCGACAGCGAAATCGCACCGAGCCGCTTTCCGCTTCGCGAGAGCTCTTCGAGATTCACATCGTCGATCAGCGAGAGGGGCGTTCGAGGTGCGTAATGCTGAGCCAGCATTCCTGGCGACAGAGCGGCTTCAGAATCGGTCGCATCGCCCGTCGGGCTTACCGTGCCGACGGGACCGATTACTTTTTCAAGCTGCTCCTGCGTCACGCCTCCGTGGCGAAGCAGCCGCGGGGGCGATTCGGTCATCAGCAGGACAGTCGACTCGACGCCGACCAGGCACGGACCGCCGTCGAGGATCAGATCAATTCGCTCACCGAGCGTCGCGGCGACGTGCCGGGCGGTTGTCGGACTGAGTTGCCCGAACGGATTGGCACTTGGCGCGGCGATCGGCAGGTCGACTTTCAACAGCAGCTCGCGGGCCTGAGGATGCGACGGCATCCGGACGGCCACCGACGGCAGGCCGGACGTCACCAGGTCCGGCACAAGATCCGTCTTCGGCAGAACGAGCGTCAACGGTCCCGGCCAGAACGCCTCCATCAGTTGTTCGGCGAGCGGGCTGACTTCAGCGGCAAGCTTCGACAGCCATTTCGCATCGGCAATGTGGACGATGAGCGGGTCAAAATGCGGCCGGTTCTTCGCCTCGAAAATCCTCGCGACGGCTTTCGTGTCGAGAGCGTTTGCCCCGAGCCCGTACACCGTCTCGGTCCCGAACGCGACGAGGCCTCCGTCGCGCAGCGTCGCTGCGGCAAGGTTGACGTCAGTCGTGATCGGGCACGCGGGCATAGATTTCGAATCAGGAGGGAACGGCACGGCGGACGGGAGTTTTAGTCGCTGGCACCGGTCGCGTCACGCAGGCGGATTTCTCAGAACTCCGCCTGTCCTGAGACCGTGACTGCCGATTGTGCCTTGAAAACAAAAACGCCAACGCACCCGCGAGACATGCCGATTTCGGAGAAATCGGCCTACTCCCAGGGGCTCTCGCCAGCATCTCGATTGGCCTGAGATTCCCCCGCCAGCAGCCGCGACACATCTTCCCGAGCGACCGCCAGCATCCGCTCGAACATCAGGTCGGCATCGAGGCTCTCGTAATTGCGAATCTTCCCGACGATTCCGTTCGGCCGACCGGTCTCGGCGAAGCGGAAAAAGTCGTCGAGGTTCGCCGTCAGCTCGACCGCGCGTTCGAGTGTCATCTCGCCGGCTTCAATTTCAGCGATCCGCTCTGGCCACCAGTTCGGATCGAGCAGATCCTTTGAGACCCGTTCCACGAGAGCCGTCTCGACGCCGCCCGCATGCTGGTCGCCTCGCTCGGACGCGAATTCGACCAGCGAGTCGTGCAGCCAGCGGAAGGCCCACCGATCCGCGTTGCTTGCTTCGAGGCCGGCGACGATCGCTCGCCGATGGACGATCGAGCCGTGAACGTCGACCACGTAGATTGACTCCGGCCGAGCCCATTCCAGAACGGCGTTTGTAAACCCCGTGACGTAGCGCGTGACGAGTGGCGGCGTCAGATCGACGCTCATCCCGAACGGCAGGCCCCACGTGAGGTGCCCGTAATCAACGGGCGGGCCGGTCACGAATCCGTCGACCTCGCCCGCAAGTTCGTCGAGAACCGAGTAGCTCTGAATCGTGTCCGTAGCCAGTGGAAGATGCGGGCCGTGTTCCTCGACCGCCGTGTCGACGCTGAAGGCGAGAATCTTTGGCGCGTCGCTCACCGGGTGGGACCGTGGCGGAAGTTCGACAATCTCCAGCTCGGGAATTGACTGGTCGCGGGACGAAAGACTCCGCGTCCAGCCGACATCCGAACGGCGATCGTACGGAAAGCACCTCTGAATCTGCGCGACGATCTGCGTCTTCAATTCCTCGGTCAATGCCTCGTGAAAAATCGGTGGAAGAACAAAGTCAGCAAGGCTCGCGATTTGTTCGTAAGGAGTTCCCAGAGAACACACCGGCAGAACAACCCGCGACCCCGGCAGTCGTTGTCTCAATTCAAACAATGTGTAAGAAGTGAGCTGACTGCCGTCGTTAACTTTTGCCGGGATCTCAAAGCAGTTTTTCATCAGGTTGGTTTCGGCTGCTGTTTTTAGATTTGTATTCGCGCTGAATTCGGTTCGCGCAGCCTGGCGAAGATCAAGCGGTCGCGATACAGATTCCGCGTGGTTTTCAGACTTATCCACAATCGCAGGGAAAGTGATTGACCTGCCGCAGACTCGCGGAGATCCTCAACGGTGAGTTTCGTGCAGAGTCAAGCGGCCCGACAGGAGACACATCATGGCAACTGACGCCTGGAGTCGACCGACGCTGGATGAACTGAAAGAGGTCCTGGCGAGTTTTCAACCGGTCGACGAAAAACCAACTCACAACCGCTGTGCGGAGCGGCTCGAACTGAGCGTCCCGGCCGACGTGTTCACTTCGCGAGGCAACATCGTGCCGGCGATGACGCGCGACATCAGCCGCTTTGGCATCGGCCTGCTTTTCAAAGGAAGCATCTCGCCCGGCGAGATCACCGTCACGATGGCCAGCGACACGCGCGAGTACAAATACCGCGTGCTCCTTCACTGGAGCCAGCCGACGACCAACGGCATGTGGATCGGCGGCGGCGAATTTATCGGGAAGCTGAAGGGGTGAAGAAAGATCGCGCATTAAATATCTCGAACGGCTTCGCGTTCTGCAGTGCGAGCGAGCCGTGTCGAATTGCAATCTTCACGACAGGTTCAACGTGCCGCCCGGGCTGAATTCAGACCGTCGCCTTGTCGCCAGCTCCAGACCCTGCTTCGCCGCAGGACGACCGCCGCCTTACACCTTGACCTCGCGAGTGATCACCGCCAGACACTCGCCCTGCTTCGTCAGTGGAACCGACCGTCGCGTAAACAGGATGCCCGAGGAAGCGGCGAAGACTTTTTCCGGATCGCGTTCCGGGTGCTCGATCGAGTGAAGCTGCCCCACCGCCTGGCCCGCTTCGACGGCGTCTCCGATTTCGAAGAACGGTTCGTAGATGCCGCTTGAGGGGGACATGATGTAGTCCTGCTCGTCTTCTGCCGCGACGACGAGCGGCTCGGTCGTGCCAGGATCGTTCGGACACTCTTTGAGAATACCCGCATGGTGAAGCACGTTGCGGACTCGCGCGGAGTGCCGCAGCATCTCGACACCGAACTGAGCTTTGCTGCCCATCTCGGTCCCGAGCGTTACTTTGCCCAGGCTCTCAGCGTACGTCGGCAGCAGGCCGCTCCCGGCGATGTCGGCATAAAGAAAAATGTACGGAGCTCCCCAGGCCCGCGCGGCGGCGAGCATTCCGTCCATCTGCTCTCGATTTTCCATGCGGTGCATGTTGACCGACGGCAGCATGTGCATCGACGAGCCGCCCGAGTGAATGTCGATCACCAGATCCGCGGCCGGCAGAATCTCCGTCGCGACGTAGTGAGCAATCTGCCCGGTGATCGAATCGCGCGGGCTTCCTGGAAACGCCCGGTTCATGTTGACCCCGTCGATCGGCGAGAGCCTGGTCCCGCCCGCGACGGCCGGATGGTTGAGCATCGGCATGAGAATGACTCTCCCGCTGATCTGTTCCGGCGAGAGTTCCCGCGTGAGGTTCATCAGAGTCACCGGGCCCTCGTACTCGTCCCCGTGATTTCCGCCGAACAGAACCGCCGTCGGCCCCTCGCCATTTCGAATCACGGAGATCGGCACAAAGTACTTGGCCCATCCCGCCGAGTTCGTTGACTGCGGCACGGCAAGAAAACCTGACCGCTTTCCATCCGTGGTCAGGTCGATATTACAGGTCAGGTGGCTGCGTTCGGTCATGGAGTTTCCTCGTCTGAAAAATGAACCGGCAGATTCCGGATTTACTTAAAGTGGCACGGCCTTCCAGGCCGTGATTCACGCAGGTTCCGCATGGGCAGGATGCCCATGCCACTTCTTCAGCCGCCATAAGCGGTGCGATTCAAACGAAAAGTTATTTCCGGCACGTTCCTCAGCGGCGAAAGCGGAACGTAGCCGAATCGTCGCCGGTTTGGGATCATCTCCGGAAAGATGCCGACACCTCAAGGAGACTTCGATGCGACGCCTTCTGATTCTGTGTCTCGCCCTTTCAATTGCATATCCGATTGGTGTCTCCGCAGAAGATTCGCCGTCGGACAAAAAGTCCGTCCGCGTGGCTGGCATCGTTCTCAAATGGATCCGCACAGACAAAGAAGCCAACTTCAAGCGTGCCGAGAAAATGATTCGCGAGGCTGCAAAAGGCGGCGCGAAGATCGTCTGCACGACCGAGTGCTTCCTCGACGGCTACGCCATCGCCGACAAGTCGATCCCGCTCGAAAAGTACCGGGCGCTGGGCGAACCCATTCCTGACGGAGCGTATTTCAAGAAACTCGCTGCGCTGGCCGGCGAACTCGACATTCACCTCGTCGCCGGGATGCTCGAAGCGGACGGAGAAAAACGCTTCAACACGTCCGTGCTGATCGGCCCTGATGGAAAACTCATCGGCCGCTACCACAAGCAGCGACTCGGGCACGAGTCGGTGCGGAACGCGGCCGGCGAACTTTCGTCGGGGTTCGAGACTCCATTCGGGAAGACAGGAATGATGATCTGCGCCGATCGGCGCTACCCGGACGTCGTCGACGGATTCTTCAATCAACGCGACAAAGCCGA
This sequence comes from Planctomycetota bacterium, assembly GCA_027623235.1. Lineage (GTDB taxonomy): Bacteria > Planctomycetota > Planctomycetia > Planctomycetales > Planctomycetaceae > JAQBVJ01. The sequence continues at coordinate 9,396 of JAQBVJ010000144.1, read as the reverse complement.
CTTTCTCCTCTGTCCCTCGGGTGGAATGTTTGGTCCGAAGCGGAACGACCCGATCCTGCAGGCCCGCTCTCGCGAAAACCGCAATTACATCGTCTTCGTGCATCCGGCCGAATTTCTGGTGACCGGCCCCGACGGGTCGATCGTCGAGCGAACGATCCTCGGCGATCGGCTTTACCTGGCCGACGATGAAATCGACACAGAGATCGACTCAAAACGCGTCTTCTATTTCGACCTGCCGCTCGCCGATCCGCTGCTGCCGGGGGCGACGAGGCCCCGGCCGAAGGGCTACAAAGGATTCGACATCCTCATCACTGGCGGCACGATTATCGACGGAACGGGACGGCCGCCATACAAACAGGATATTGTCATCCGTGGCGACCGCATCGAGATCATTGGCGGCGTTTCAAAGGCCGGCGCGATTCATCAAATCGACGCGACGGGGAAGATCATCGCCCCGGGTTTCATCGATCTGCACAGCCATGCGGATCGCGGGCTGCTCGATCACCGGGCCGCCGAGAACTACATTCGCCAGGGCGTCACGACACTCGTGTGTGGAAACTGCGGAAGTTCGCCGATCGACGTCAGTGAGTTTTTCGAGCAACTGCGTGAGGCGGGCACAGGCCCCAACGTCGCGCTGCTCATCGGACACGGCAGCGTCCGCAGCGAGGTCATGGGGCAACTCAACGCACCACCGTCGGAGGAACAGCTTGAGCAGATGAAACAGCTCGTGCGGAAAGCGATGCAGGACGGAGCGATCGGCATGTCAACCAGCCTCCGCTACGGGCCGGGAACGTACGCGAGCACCGAAGAAATCGTCGCCCTCACGAAAGAGATCGTTCCGTTTCGAGGCTTCTACGCGACACACATGCGCGACGAAGGCACGAGGATTCTGGAAGCCGTCGAGGAAGCACTGCTCATCGGCGACCGAGCGGGTGTGCCAGTCCACATTTCGCACCACAAGATTTCTTCGGCATCCGTCTTCGGCCTCACGCGACAGTCGCTCGCCCGCATCGACCAGGCCCGAGCCGGCGGCCGTGACGTCACGCTCGACCAGTACCCCTACGGAGCCGGCAGCGGCAGCATGTCGCTTTACGTTCCGCAGTGGTCGCTGTCGGGAGGCCTCGACGAATTCAAGAAGCGGCTCACTGATGAAGAGACGCGAGCTCGAATCGTTGCCGGTGTTGAGGAACTCCTTCTTCGCAAGATCTACGAGGCCGATCAATCGCCCGAAAATCCCGACCAAACGGCGAAAGCGCTCACACGCATCCGAGTCGCACGGGCGCGGCACGACGAGAAGCTCGAAGGCAAAACGCTGACGGACATCCTGAAAGATCGCGGCGAGGCTGTGACGCTTGCTGCCGGCTGCGAGCTTCTCATCGAGCTGATCAAAGAGGGCACGGGCGGCATCAATCACACCCTGGAAGAACGCCCGGGCGGAGACGTCGACCGCGTGATGTCTCACCCGCAAACGTGCATCGCGTCCGACGGAAGCGTCTTCGAATTCGGCCTCGGCAGCCCGCACCCGCGTTCCTACGGTTGCTTTCCGCGAGTCCTGGGCCACTACGTCCGCGAGCGAAACGTCCTGTCACTCACCGAGGCCATCCGCAAAATGACCTCACTGCCTGCGGCTCGGCTCGGCTGGAAAAACCGAGGGGTCCTGAAGGCAAAGGCGATTGCCGACCTGGTCATCTTCGATCCGAAAACGATTGCCGACAAAGCCACCTTCGCCGACCCTCACCAGCATTCTGTCGGCATCGACACGGTCATCGTCGGTGGGCGACGAGTTCTTGCTGAGGGCAAGATGACGGGTGAGCTACCGGGACGGCCGGTCGGATTGGGGCACCGACAGTGAGAGTTGTGGTTCGAGTTTCGGGCGTGCCTGGCTCCTTGTGGGTCTTCGGTCACACAGGCATAAATCCTGTTAGGGGGCTTTCTAATGGCAGGAACTCGTGCTAACTCCCTGGGTACGACCTGGTTTGGTTGGTACCTGATTACTTTCGTGCTTCTCGTCGTCACTGATCCACATACGAGTCATTCAGACAGTTGGAATGGCGTTCCTTTCTCGTGCTGTGTAATGCTCTTTGGGTCGTACCGATTGTCTGTCGCTGGGGCGAGGCCCGGGACTTGCTTTGTTTACGGTTGCGGTAGTGCCATTCTGTTTCTTTATCGCTTTTTTGGCATGGACCGTTTCAGCTTATGGCTGGAATACCAGGCGCCATCCACCGAAGTCATAGTCTTTCAGTGGATCGCTCTTGCCCTGGTGCTGGGAGCCATCTGTGGCAGCATTGGCATGCTTCGATCGGCGAATTCGGAAGCGCAAACTGACAGTGACTGATATGCCGCTGGGAATTGGCCGTACGATCAGCCAACCAGTTCGGGCATCGCTTTATGGTCGCCGAGCAGAAACTGCGGGCGGCCAGCCAGGTCGATGTACTGAGTCGTCGCGGTGTCGATGCCGAGGCGATCGTAGATCGCCGCGAAGACTTCCTGGAAATGCACCGGACGGTTGAGCGGTTCTTCACCCAGACGTGATGTCGATCCGATGACCTGGCCGTGTTTCATGCCACCGCCGGCGATCAGTCCTCCGGCCACATTCGGCCAGTGGTCTCGGCCGGCGTTGCCGTTGATTTTCGGTGTGCGACCGAATTCGCCCCAGGCGACGACGATGACTTCGTCCAGCAGACCTCGATCGGACAAGTCCTCAATCAGCGCGGACATGCCGAGGTCAAACAGCGGGAGTGCTCCTCGCGCTTCGTTGAAGTTGTCCTTGTGCCAGTCCCAGTTGTAGTCGCCCTGCAGCATCCGCCCGAATGGCCAGCGACTGAAGGCGAGCGTCACGCAGCGGGCTCCCGCCTCGATCACTCGCCGCGCCAAAAGGAACTGATCAAGCAGCGTTTTGCCTTCCCTCTCTCCGGGGTACTGCCGGTCCAGGCCGTACTTTGCTTTCGTTGCCTCGTCCTCAAGAGAGAGGTCGAGTGCCTCAGCGAGGCGCGGTGAGGTCAGCACCTCGAAGGCCTGCCGGTTGAACTCGTTGATGCCGTCGGCCGAGTTCGCTTTGTCGACCTCGCGACGGAACTGGTCGAAGCTCGCCAGCAGCGTCTTCCGATCCGCAAGCCGGTTCAGGCTCGTCCCGTTCAGCGTGATGTTTTTCCGATCGACCGCCTGAACCTTGAAGCCGGCATGAGCCGGGCCAAGGTAGCCGCCCACGCCAGGGTCGGTTCGCATGATGAACCGCGAGTCAGGGTCGACCGGCGCGAGGTCAATGCTGGTCGGAACGCCGGTCACTCGCGAACCGAGGTTTCGCGACATCACTGCTCCCAGCGACGGCCAGTCACCCGTCGGGTAACCGGGGATCTCCGGCGAGGCCGGCATCACCTTATGCGACTCCCAGCCTGTGATGTTCCAGTGAGAATTGTGATCGTTGTGAAAACCGTTCAGCGATCGCAGCAGCGTCAGCTTGTCGGCATTCGCGGCGAGACGCGGCATCAGCTCGCAGATTTCGACGCCGGGCACGTTGGTGGCGATCGGCCGGAACTCGCCACGAATCTCTGTCGGGGCCTCCGGTTTCAGATCGTACATGTCGAGGTGCGAAGGTCCTCCGGGAAGCAGCACGTTAATGATGCCCTTTGCCCTGCCGCTGCTGCTTGCCCGTTCGCTTTCCGCTTGCAGGATATCCGGCAGAGCCAGACCGCCCAGCCCGAGGGCTCCGATCTGCATCCAGCTGCGGCGCGAGATTCCGTCGCAGTAAAGTGATTTCGGTCCGGCGATTTTCAGCATCGTCGTTCCTCTGGCTGTTTGGTTGCGCGGTCCTGAACGCAAAGTCGCGGAGACGCAAAGGCTCGCAAAGTGGTGTTTGTAGTAGGTCAGGCTCTGCCTGACGAAGTCAGCATCGACAATTCCAGGTTGAATTCACTCTGATTTCCGTTTTCGCCAGGCGGAGCCTGACCTGCGGATGTCTCATGGTCACGCCTTCTTCTCGTCCATGCGGGAAATGTAAACGTGTCCGTTGTGGTGAGCCGTCGCGATTCGCAGACCGTCGGCGGCCATGTCGAGGTCTCGCGCAGTGTCCGCCAGTTTGAGCTGGTGAAACTCGTTCGCGCCGTCGGGCTTCCAGAAAAAGAGGAAAGCCCCGCTGCCGCCGGAGGCTGCGATGCGGGTTCCGTCCGGGTGAATGGCGACTCCCCACGCCACGCCCTGAACTTTGGCTTTGGACAGGTGCTCGATCTGCTTTTTGCCGGTCTCCCAGTCAAAGACGACAACCGAGGGATTGCCAACACCGGCAAACGCGTTGGTGACGTTCGTCATGCCGCTCGCCGCGACGAGTTTGCCGTCCGGACTGAAGGCCATTCCGCGGAATCCGCCCAGAGTCGCGATGAACGTCGGGTCGAATTTCTGAAGAGTCTCCGCCTGCCACGTGCGAAGCTTTTTGCCGGTTGCCACCTCCCAGTGAATGAGGTGAGCCATCAGGTCACCCGTCGCCAGGTCCTTTCCGTTGGGATGAAAGGCGACGTTATAGATGTGCGATTCGTGACCGGGCATTTCTCGAACGAGCTTCCCGTCGGCCATGTTCCACAGCCGCACGACGAGGTCATTGCCCACCGACGCGAGCAGCGAGCCGTCCGGGCTGACGGCGACGGCCCTCACCCAGCCTTTGTGCCCCTCGACAATCCGAATCGGCTTCGGTGTTTCGTCGGCGACTCCCCACCAGATCAGCCGCCCGTCGTAGCCGCCGGTGACGAGAGTCTGGCCGGTCTTTTCAAACGCAAGCCCGCGCACCCACGCCTCGACTGGCAGTTGCGTCTTCTTGCCGGTCTCAACCTCGAACCGCCACACGCTGTAATCCTGAGCCCCCGCGAACACGAACTTCGCCGACGGATCGAACCGACACGAAATCAGCGGGCTGTTATGGGCGAGGTCTTTTTCAATGTGAGTCTTCGTGGCGTCCACGGCAAATTCCGATTGAGTGACCCGATTGAGTGACAAGGGGCAATGCCTCAAGAATACCTGCTCTCCGCCTGAAGGCGGTACTGCAAACAGCCGCTGCTTCTGTAAGATGTTTGTCCTGCCTCAATCCTTCCCCGGATTTTCGGAGACGGAAGCTATGACTTCCCGCATCGCTCTTTCCGCTGCTCTCGCCCTTGCCGCAACCACTGCGAGCTTTGGGGCCGATGAGCCCAAACCGCCAGCACAATCCGCGGAAGGCGTCCGCTATTTCGAAACGCACATCCGACCGCTCCTTGTGAAGCACTGTTACGAATGCCACGGAGAGAAAAAGCAGGAGGCATCGCTGCGTCTCGACACGTGGGCGACGCTCATGAAAGGTGGCGACACCGGTACGCCGATTGTCGAAGGCAAGCCCGAGCAGAGCCTCCTGCTGACAGCGGTGAAGTATCAGGACCCGAATCTTCAGATGCCGCCGGAGAAACGACTCAGCAAACAGGACGTCGCAAAGTTCGAGCACTGGATCAAGATCGGGGCTCCGCATCCCGACGCGGGTGACACACCGATTGTCGCCAGGAAGAATCGGATCAGCATTGAAGAAGGCCGAGAGTTCTGGAGCTTTCGCCAGCCCGTGAAGCCTCCGCTGCCGGAAGTCAAAGACGGAAAATGGGCGACCTCAGAGATCGATCGATTCATCCTGAAGAAGCTTGAGGAGCACGGACTGCAGCCCGCTCCGCCTGCGGACAGGCGAACGCTCATTCGGTGTACGACCCAGACGATGATCGGCCTCCCGCCGACTGCCGAAGAGGTCGAGGCGTTTCTGAACGACGAATCGGCGGACGCATTTGAGAAGGTCGTCGACCGGCTGCTCGCTTCACCGCATTATGGAGAGCGCTGGGGGCGGCACTGGCTCGACGTGGCCCGCTACGCGGATTCGAACGGGCTCGACGAAAACATCCATCACGGAAACGCCTGGCGGTATCGCGATTACGTCGTGAACTCGCTCAACAAAGACAAGCCGTACGATCAGTTTCTGATCGAGCAGATTGCCGGCGACCTGCTGCCGACCGAAGGCGTCGATGAAGCAACGCGCTACGAGCGACTCATCGCGACGGGTTTTCTGGCGATCGGACCGAAGGTGCTCGCCGAAGTCGACGAAACAAAAATGGAAATGGACATCATCGACGAGCAGCTTGACACGCTGGGCCGGGCGGTGATGGGCCTGACGCTGGGCTGTGCCCGCTGCCACGACCACAAGTTCGACCCGATCGGCAACGACGATTACTACGCCCTGGCCGGCATCTTCAAAAGTACGAAAACGATGGAGCACTACACGAAGATCGCCCGCTGGTGGGAAGTCCCCATCCCGACCGTCGACGACCGGAAAAGGCAGGCCGATCACAAACAGCAGATCGACGAGGCAAAGTCGAAGGTCGACTCACTCATCGTCGAGGCCAGTAAAAAAGTGCTGGCATCTCTCCCCGAGGGAACGTCGACTGAGGGAAACCTCGAAGACAAATTCCCGGCCGAAACGAAGGCCGAGCTGAAGAAACTGCGCGACGCCGTCACGAAGCTGGAGAAAGCTCCGCCGGCCGTCTCCACCGCGATGGCGGTTACCGAGCGGGAGGCTAAAGACCTGCCGATCCACATTCGCGGCAGCCATCTGACGCTGGGCGATGTCGTGCCGAGGCGTTTTCCGCGCGTCCTCGCCGGCGATGACCAGACACCTCTTCCGAAAGACGGAAGCGGCCGTCTGGAACTCGCCCGCTGGCTGACGTCCGACGAGCATCCGCTGACAAGTCGCGTCATCGCGAACCGGGTCTGGCGCTGGCATTTTGGAAACGGCCTGGTCGGCTCACCGGACAACTTTGGAATCATCGGCCAGGAACCGATCAACCAGCCGCTGCTCGACTGGCTCGCCGTTTCGCTGACGGAAAATGGCTGGTCGCTGAAGTGGCTTCACAAAAAGATTCTGATGTCGCAGACCTGGCAGATGAGCAGCCAGCTCAACGAGCACGCGCAGAGCGTCGATCCGGAAAACCAGCTGCAGTGGCGAGCGAACGTCAAACGGCTCGAAGCGGAAGCCATCCGAGATTCCATCCTCGCCGTGTCCGGACAGCTTGACCGCACGTTCGGCGGCACGCTGATCACAATCGAAAACCGCTCGTTCTTCTTCGACCACACGTCCAGAGACCTGACCGATTACAGCTCGCTGCGGCGATCGATCTACCTGCCCGTCGTGCGGAACCACCTTTACGAAGTCTTTTCCTTATTCGACTACTCCGACGCCGGCAGCGTCGTCGGCAACCGGACGACGTCGACGGTCGCTCCGCAGGCCCTCTTCATGATGAACAGCGAGTTCATGCAGAAGGCCAGCGACGCCCTCGCCAAACAGGTCGAGTCGTCGCGAAACAACGAAGAAAAAGTGAAGGCCCTGTACCGAATCGTGCTGACCCGCCCGCCGAGCAAGGACGAACTTTCCCGCACGCTGCAGTTTCTCCACCAATCGAAGCAACTGTCCGACAAGGCCGAAGTGGATTCGATCCGCCTGCTGGCTCAGACGCTGCTTTCGTCCAATGAGTTCATCTATCTGAGGTGAGCAAGGTCAGAGCACTTGCTTGCCAGAGCACTTCGTTTAACGTCGAACCGGAGGCGAGAATCAAAGCATCGCGGAGCCCTCAATTCAAAGCCGACCGTGGCGGCGCTCACGCGGATTCCTGTCGAGATCGCCGTGACCGAAGTTCTCGCCTGCGGCTCGACGTTAAACGACCAGGCGGTCTTGAGAAACAATCGTGACGTGCAGAGCACGGTCGAAAGAACTGGCGGATTACTCATGCAGAAGAGTCTGAAAAATGTACGTTGACGGATCAGCCACAGGGCATTCACGCCGCTCGATGTTGCAGCGCTCGGCCATTGGCTTCGGGTCGCTCGCACTGGCCGGGCTGATGTCCGACGAGAATGCCAGGGCTGCGACGAATCCTCTGGCCGCTGTTGAGCCTCACTTCACGCCTCGCGCGAAGCGGATCATCTTCCTCTTTATGAAAGGAGGACCATCGGGGATTGACACGTTCGATCCAAAACCACTTTTGACGCGCGACGATGGGAAAGAGCTGCCGTTTGACAAGCCGCGGGTTCAGTTTGCCCCGACGGGGAAGCTGCTGAAAAGTCCGTGGAAGTTCCGGCAGTACGGCGAGAGCGGGCTGCCGGTCAGCGAGTTGTTTCCGAATGTCGCCCGGCACGTCGATGACCTTTGCGTTTTGAATTCGGTTTACGGGACCAACCCGGCTCACGGGGGAGCCTGCCTGAAGCTGAACACGGGCAGCGACAATTTCATTCGGCCGAGCATGGGGTCGTGGATCAGCTACGGGCTGGGCACCGAGAACAACAACCTGCCCGGCTTCATTACGATCTGCCCGACGCTGGCTCACGGTGGCGTGACGAATTTTGGTTCGGCATTCCTGCCGGCCCGTTACGCCGGCACCCCGATGGGCGTTGCGAGTGCTCCGTCCAAGACCGCACGCGTGAAGTTCACTCAGAACGAGTCGATCTCGCGCGAGCAGCAGCGATTGCAGCTCGATCTGCTTGGGCAGTTGAATCGAGGACACATCGAAACAACCGGAGCGTTCGCCGAACTGGAAAGCCGCATCAATTCGTTTGAGCTGGCCTTCCGCATGCAGCACGAAATTCCGATCGTCGAGGACATCTCGGACGAGTCGGAGGCAACGCTCAAGCTTTACGGCATGAACGAAACTGTCACCGAGGACTTCGGCCGGCAATGCCTCCTCGCCCGCCGCTTTGCCGAGCGGGGCGTGCGGTTCATTCAGGTGACTCACAGCAACACGAAGGTGCAGTGGGATCAGCACGCGGATTTGCTCAACGGTCACACAGAGAACTCGCTTGAAGTCGACCTGCCGATCGCCGGTCTGCTGACCGACCTCAAGCAGCGCGGCATCCTTGAAGACACGCTCGTCCTGTGGGGCGGTGAGTTCGGGCGCACTCCCGTCGCCCAGGGCAACAACGGCCGCGACCACAATCCGGAAGGGTTCACAATGTGGATGGCCGGCGCCGGAGTCAAAGGCGGCTTCCGCTACGGAGCGACCGACGACTACGGCTACTACGCAACCGAAAACCGCATGCACGTCCATGACCTGCACGCGACGATGCTGGCGCTGCTCGGTCTCGACCACGAGCGACTGACTTATCGCTACGCCGGTCGTGACTTCCGCCTGACAGATGTCGCCGGCAAAGTCGCGCACGACATCTTTGCGTAGGGACAGCCACCGGGACGGCGAGGCTCCTGCTGAGCCGCCCGCTCAATTAACCCGACGAGGTTGTGAGTTCAGCCGCGAAGCGGCGACAGCACACCACCAACGATATTGCAAACATTGGGGAAATACTGGATAGGCTGATTCCTCGTGAGCGGCTTCGGGCTCGGTATGGCGACGGATGGAAACC